>JASHUF010000461.1 GCA_030040175.1 Acidobacteriaceae bacterium | reverse complement strand
CTGCAAAACAACAACGAGAGCAATCCGGTAGCGTCGGTTTACACCTACACCAACATGAATGCCAGCGGGAACCCGACGTTTTCGTTCCCTGACGTGGCGCCCGCGAGCTTGCTCGGGCAGGCTCCTGTGGGCGGCGGAGAAATCGAACAGGCCACCGATCCACGTTATCGCGATGGCCAGGCAGCGCAATATAACTTCACGGTGGAGCGGGCCCTCACGAACAGTACGGCTCTGCGCGTGAGCTATGCCGGCATGGAGTCTTACCGGCTGAACGTGACCGTGAACTTCAACCAGCAAGTGCCGTCGGCGGTTTCTCCTAACCCGAATCCCATTCCGTTCCCGAATTGGGGAACAATCTTCTCAACCGAGAACCTTGGCCACGAAACTTATCAGGCGATGGAAGTGCAAGCCACGCAGAGAGCGTTCCGCGGGCTGAGTTACCAGGCGAACTACACCTGGGCGCACGATTTGAGCGATGCCCAGGGCGACGCGCCGACCGCGTTCCAGGGCGAGACTCGCTACGGGCTCGCCGACGAGGACCGGTTCAACATCAGCGGCAATCGCGGCAACGTCATCGGCACCAGGCGGCAGCGCTTCTTGCTGACGGGAACCTACGAGCTGCCCTACGGCGCAGGCCGGCGCTGGAAGAGCTCGTCGCGCGCGCTGGACGGCGTACTGGGCGGATGGAACCTGAACACCCTCACGCTGCTGGAGACAGGGCCGTACTTAACCCCGACCATGAGCGTGAGCCTGGACCAGACCAACACGGACCCGGCCGCGGCCGGCGTCACGGTGGTGCGTCCCGACCGGGTCGGCAATCCCATTCCTGCTCACCGGACAAGGGCCGAATACTTCAACCTCAACGCCTTCGCACCGCCGCCGGCGGGAGCGGGGCGCGTAGGCAACGCGAGCGTGGGCAGCCTGGAAGGCCCGGGAACGGCCGCCGTCAACGCAGGGCTGGCCAAAATCGTGGACCTGCACGAAAACCTGCGCCTCCGCTTTGAGGCTACGTTTACCAATGTGCTGAACCACACCAACTTCGCACCTCCCGTTACCGACATCAGCAGTCCGGCTGCGTTTGGCGCGCTCACTACGGCGCAAACGGCCGAGAGCGCCGGGAACCGGACGGGCCAGGTTGCTTTGCGCCTTGACTTCTAACGCGGCGCATCGGGCGCTAAAGCATTTCTCCTTCTGCTGTACACCGAAGCCACCGAGGCAGGTGCCGATTTCAACAAGAAATCGGCACCCCGCAAAGGGCAACAAGACGGCTGTATCCGAAGGAAAAATGCCTTAAGACAGTTGCCGCGCGCCGCCGAGGTGGGGGAATTGTTTCCCGGCTGCGCCGGTACGGATTTATCAGCTTTTCGAAATTGCGCATCGAGAAGGAGGTTTCCCAGTGAGGAGAGCCAACATGGCCACTTTGCTCCTGGGCGCGGCCGTGGCGCTTGGGAGCCCATCGCCGGCGCAGAAGGACGGCGCTCCCAAGGCTCCGGATTACCTTGCCCTTGCCAGTGAGAATGCCAAAGAAATGCTGCTGCTGATGGATACCAACAGGAATGGCAAGATCAGCAAGCAGGAGTGGATGGACTTTATGGCGGCGGAGTTTGACCGGCTTGACATTCACAAGAGCGGGGAGCTCGACCCCAGGGAGTTGATGCAATCGAGTGTGACGGTACGGCGTGTTCGGCCCCAGGATGCAGGCAAATGACCGCGCCCGGAGCTGCCCTTAGAACGGCCGTTGCGTTCGGCGCGGCGCCTGCGCGGCACGGAGGCGCAGGTCAACCTGCTAACCGAAGCGCTGGCGCGACGGCATTGCGGTGCATGTGGATAGAAACCGGCGATCCGGCGCGGCCGTTGGCTTGCCAGTGGTATGGAAGGGAGTTGACTGCCTCCATCCGCTTCCCGGCGGAACAGGTCAGCGGAATGCAGTCAACGAAGGAGCTGTATGGGCACTTATCGCACTTCCAGGCATTTTCTCGTGGACGCCGTGCAGTCGGTTGAAACCAAGACCATCGCCACCGATCTCGGGTTTATCAATGTGCGGCGAAGGAGTGGGTTGTATGCGGAGAGGGCGGTGAGCGCTACATCCTCGACGACGCATTCTTCCGCCGCACATTCGAATCGGTGGAGGACGCGCGCGTTCCGGAAGCCGGCAGCCTGCAATGCGCGCTCTCCGCGCCCGGCGTCGTGCGCGTCCCGGCCGCGGTTCTCCTGCGAAGGACGGCATGCCGAGGTTCGAGCCGCAGGGGCTCGCGTGCGCTGCGCGGATACGGCCTCAGCCATGCGCGCCATCGATGAACACGACAAGACAAGAGGATTGGAGTTGAGTAAGAAGGCCTTATGAGAGAGTCCGAACCGTATTTTGTCATACCGACACACCGCTTGCGCGACGTTGGAGCCACAGCGCACGAGTACGATGAACACTTCCGCAAGAACGGCCATTCCGTGCAGATGATCGTTTTCGACGATTCCACGCAGGCCAACGTGGAAAAGTATCTACCCCTGCTGGAGCAGATACGAACCCGCTCCGACCTGTATTACGTTGGGCCGCGGGAGAAAGAGCAGTTCATCGAATACATCAATTCGCGCCTGCGCAACGGCCGGCTGGAGCCGCTGGTGAAGAACATCTTCCGGCCGAGCTACGGCGGAAACCGGAACTTCACCCTGATGTACTCTCTCGGCGGCCTCATGATCAGCTCCGACGACGACATGCGGCCTTATTCGCTGATGGAAGACAGTCCCGAGTCGCTCGAAGAGAACGAAGTCAGCCGCGGGCGCCTGCACAAAATCAGCCAGAACGGTTGCGTGCGGAAATCGTTCGACATCATGTCGGCCTTTCTCGATGTCCTGGGCAAGCCGGCTTCGGAGGTTCCTGAGAATTACGAGCGCGGTGAAACGCTCATCGACTCGGCCATGGACCTGGAGACCAACTCCACCAAGGGCTTTGCCACGGAGAATTCGATTATTCTTCAGCGCGGCCCGGTGGAGGAAGATGCGGTGGTGAAGATCGCGCAGACCTTTCGCTCCGGGACCAACGACATCGACGCCATCGACTTCATTGAGATGTTTCTCCGCGACGAAGACCAGACAAATCCGGAGATTCTGAACGATCTTTACGTTCTGGTCAACTTTCGGCCGGTGATCACCAAATTCAATTGGAGAATCGATTGCGGCGTGGCCGGATACGACAACACTTTCGGTCTGCCGCCATTCTTTCCCACGCGCTTGCGATTCGAGGATTACATTTACCGGCTCTGGATCCGGCAGAGGAAGATGGTGGCCGCTCACGTGGACGCGGCGCAAAATCACACCAAGAGCAATTACATGCGCAATCCTCCCGCCTCGGAGATCCTCAACGAGGAGATTGCGAATCTTCTCAAGAAAAAGATCCATTCCTCCCTGACCTCGTGCGATGAGCTGGGCATCTGCTTCGACTACTCGGGAGGGGTTTCCACTCAGGACGCGGAGGAGATTCTGGCGAAGATCGTCAACCTTCATCGCAGAGCGGTGTGGGCGGCTGAGAATGCCAAGTCCCCGCAGCGCATCGATTCGCTGCGCATGTTCGCCGCGAATCTGGAGAAAGCCTTCTACGGGTTTGAGCCGGATTTCTTCCAGCACAACCTGACCCGCATCGTTGACGATGCGATCGCGGTCATCAAATCCACGCTTGAGTTATGGCCTACGCTGGTGGAAATCTGCTACTTCCAGAAGTTGCGGCACGGCTTACCGATGAGGAAGGTCGCTTAAACCCGGGCGGGTTTTGCCTGCGCTTCCTCTAAGTGCGCCACAGCACGCAAACAGCCCTTACCAACGCCAGCAGCGCTTGGCGCGCTTGCCGCCGATGGTCCAGGCGCGGCATTTTGGGTGGGAGGGCTGCGGGGCCCGGAACCGCATTCTCAGCAGCTGAAAAAATGGTAGGCACGACTGGATTCGAACCAGCGACCTCTTCCGTGTCAAGGAAGCGCTCTAACCAACTGAGCTACGCGCCTGCGCAACGACACAGACAAGTTTAGCAGGACCGGGGTGGAGGCGGAAGCATGGAGTCCGGCTCCGGTTCCGTGCCGGAGACCGGTGTGGCGTCTTGGAAGAACATGCGATTCTCGCAGCAGCAAAGACGGTGGCGCACGTGCCGAGGAGCGGGTCGGCAAGCCGGGCAGGGCGGAGCCGAAGGCGATGAGGCGCGGAGCGGGCCGGCCCGGCAGGAGAGTGCATTGTCTTGACCGGCTGCGATGAACTTCCGTATGCTGCGAGCGGCTGCGCGGGCGCTCATACCGCTGCCAGCGCGCCGGGAAGGCCCGGATGGCAACTGCGATGAAAGCCGAATCTGCCACGCCCACGGCGGGCGCAAAGCCGCAGCCGGGGCGGCCGCTGCCAGCGCATCCATTCCTCGTCCGGAGTGCCGCGGTGCTGGGCGCGGGGACGATGGGCGCGCGCCTGGCCGCGCACCTGGCGAATGCGGGCATTCCCGTCCTGCTGCTCGACCTTCCTCCAAAAAGTGAGACGGCGGAGCCGTTGGCCAAGGCGGCGATCGCCGCGCTGCTCGCGGCGAAGCCGGCTGCGTTCTTTGAGCCGCAGCTTGCCACGATGATTACGCCGGGGGATTTCGATCGCGACTTGCCGGCGCTCAAAGATTGCGACTGGGTAATCGAGGCGGTAGCGGAGAATCTCGAGATCAAGACGGCGCTGCTGCAGCGCGTGACGCCGCACCTCAAAAAGCACGCGATTCTGACCACCAACACGTCGGGGCTGCCGGTGAGGAAAATCGGCGCCGCGCTTGCTTCACACCGCGAGCGATTTTTCGGCGCGCACTTTTTCAATCCGCCGCGGTATATGCGGCTGCTCGAGGTGATTCCGACTGAAGAATCGGATGCGGAGGTTGTGGCGTCGTTTGCTTCCTTCGCCGACCGCATCCTGGGCAAGGAAGTCGTATTCGCCTGCGACACGCCGAACTTCATTGCCAACCGCATCGGGATTGCGGTGATGTTTACGGCGGCGAACCTGATGCTGGAGCAGGGACTCACAATTGAAGAAGTGGATGCGCTCACCGGCCCGGCGCTGGGATGGCCGCGGACAGGGACCTTTCGCCTCGCGGACCTGGTGGGCCTCGATGTGCTGGCGCACGTGGCGAAGAATTTTCCTGAGGGTGTGCCGGAGGGCGAGTTTGCCGCAGTGCTCGACGAGATGCTCAAGCGCGGCTGGCTCGGCGACAAGACGGGAGGGGGATTCTACAAGAAGACGCGCGGCGCGGACGGGAAGGACGAGCGCAGCGTGCTCGACGTGAAGACCTTCGCCTATAAACCGATGACGAAGGCGGCGCTGCCGGCGCTCACGATGGCGAAGAGTGCGGAGACAGCCGGTGAGCGATTGCGGCTGCTGCTCAAGAACGATCCGAAAAAAGACAAGGCGGCGGCGTTTTTGTGGCCGTTTCTTTCCGCGCTTTGGAATTACGCGGCGGAGCGGATTGGGGAAGTGGCCGCGGATGCGGTTTCGATCGACCGGGCGATGCGCGCGGGGTTCAACTGGGAGCTGGGGCCCTTTGAGATGTGGGATGCCGCGGGCGTGGGCGCGACGGTGGCGCGCATGCAGGAGCTGGGGATCGAGCCGAGCGGGCGGGCGGAGTTTCTGCTCAAAGCAGGGCAGACGAGCTGGTACACGGACGGCGGACACGCGTGCTTTCAGCCGGCTACGGGATTGCCCGAGCCGGTAGCGGAGACGCCGGGACACGCGCGCGTCAAGGATTTCCGGCGTGCGCATGGGGTGGTGAAGACGAATCCGGGCGCGTCGCTGGTGGATCTGGGCGACGGGATCGCGTGCATCGAGCTGCACTCGCTCAAGAACGCGATCGGCGGCGACGTGCTGCAGATGATTTCGGCGGTGCTCGATCCGGGGTCGGATGCGGTGCGGGACTTTGCCGGGTTTGTGATCGCGGGCGACCGCGAGCACTTCAGCGTGGGCGCAAACCTGATGCAGCTTCTGCTGATTGCACAGGAGGGCGAGTGGGAGGAGCTCGAAGCGATCATCCGCAACTTTCAGCGGATGACGGCGGCCATCAAGTTCTGCCCGCGGCCGGTGGTGGCGGCGCCGTTTGGAATGGCGCTGGGCGGGGGCGCGGAGATCTGCCTCCACGCGGCGCGGCGGCAGGCGTTTGCGGAGACGTATATCGGGTTGGTGGAGGCGGGGGTGGGGCTGGTTCCGGCGGGCGGCGGAACAAAGGAGATGCTGCTGCGCGCGCTCGATGCGGCGGCCGAGCTGGCGCCTCCGGATCAAAAAGGCGGGTGGGGCGAGCCGGCGTCGAAGTTTGCGCAGTCGGCTGAGGTGCAGACGGCGCTGAGGCGGACGCTGGAGACCATGGCGATGGCGAAGGTGTCGACCTCGGCAGCGGAGGCGCGCGCGCTGGGATTGTTTGATGAGGCGGACCGGATCACGATGAACCGCGAGCGACTGCTTTTGGATGCGAAGGCCGCAGCTGCGGCGCTGGCCGAGGCCGGCTATGCGGCGCCAGTGCCGCGCGCGGGGATTCCGGCGCCGGGGATGGCCGCGCTGGGCGCGATGGAGGCGGGCATCTTTCTGATGGGCGAAGCGGGCTACGCGAGCGAACACGACCAGAAGGTGGCGCAGTGGATTGCGTACATCCTGGCCGGCGGGCGGGTGACGGCGGGTGCGCCGTTGACGGAACAGTACCTGCTCGGCCTTGAGCGGGAGGCGTTTCTTTCACTCTGCGGCGAGCGCAAGACGCAGGAGCGGATCGCGTTTACGCTGAAGACGGGAAAGCCGTTGAGGAATTGACATACGTACGTATGTGCGCGAAGATGGTTTCGGGAGGCTCCCATGTACCATGATCCCCGAAACGTGCTTTCTCCGAAAGACAAGGTGGAATCCATTGAGGTCGTTTATGATTCCGGTCCCGTTGAGCGAAGCTGGTCGGTCGTTCGTTTGCGATGGGAAGGCGAAACCGCTGTCGGTATTCGATGGAACGGCGATTCGGAGAGCAGCAAAGGGTTGCCGCAGGTACGCGGGAATCCGGCCTGGTTCATTCTGCCTCATGAGCTTGAATCCGAGGTTTTGGATGCGGCTGAAGAGCTGGGAAGAGACCGCCAGGAGATGTTAGCCGAAGGGTACAAAGAGATGGCGGCAGACCGGGAGAGAGAGACTGAGGCCGAAGAATGGACGGAGGGGTTGATCGGCGATGCCTATTGAACGAGGCGGAGTCTACTGGGTGAATTTTGATCCAGCCGTGGGCGGCGAAATCCAGAAGAACCGGCCGGCAATCGTGGTATCGAATAATGCGGCCAATTCAGCACTAAACAGGGTACAGGTGGTTCCCATCACGTCGAGAACCGACCGCATTTACCCAGGCGAAGCCCTCGTGAAGGTAAGGGGCGAAAATCGAAAGGCAATGGCCGACCAGTTGACGACGGCAAGTAAGCTGCGCTTTGGCAAGCGGCTCGACATGCTGCTTCCTGAAGATATGGCGAGAGTGGAAACCGCCATAGCCGTGCAGTTAGGCTTGCATTTGAAGTAGGCGCTATGCGCGATGGATGGATGGCCGCTTGGCCGTGGACCGTCGGAGCGGGCTTGACAATTCTCCAGGCGTTGAGCCAGCAGGTCCCGCTTCCGGCTGCGAATCCTTTCACAACCAGCGGACAAATTATCGCGAACGGGCGCGCAGTGCCGTACCTGGTCCGGCACCTGCCGGTGAGCTCGTTTCCGCAACTTCCGGTGGCAGTGCAGGCTGAATTGAATCGTAGAGGCTGTCTGATTCCTCAAACCTATGAGGCGCACGCGCCGGAGAACGTGGTGGAGGCCAGCCTGGAGCGCGCCGGTTCAAAGGACTGGGCGGTACTGTGCTCGGTGAAAGGAACGGTTTCGCTGCTGGTGTTCTTCGCCAACCGCGCGGAGCCAGTGGTGCTGGCGTCGGCCCCGGAGACGGAACGGCTGGAAGCGCACGGCGGTGCGGGGGTGCTGGGGTTCGACTGGGGCATCGATGCAGCGACGCCGGAGCAGGTGCGCGAGGCGCAGGCGGGGATGCGGAAGCTTCCGCCGCGGCTGGATCACGATGCGCTGGCCGAAACGGTGATTGACCAGACGACGGTGTACCACTACTACTCGGGCAATTTATGGGTGGTGGTGGGGACGGGGGATTAGGGAGTCATCAGGTCAGCGAGTTAGCGGTTGACGGGTTCGTATTACCCAGGTTAGGCGCAAAAACAAAGATGCGCCGAACCTGGGGCACCCATTGGGTTGACGAAGGGAGCGGAGATGGCGGAAGCGGTGATCGTGAGCGCGGTGCGGACGCCGGTGGGACGGGCGCCGAAGGGAGCTCTCGCGACCACGCGGCCCGACGATCTGGCCGCAACTGCGATGCGCGGGGCTTTGGACAAGGTGAGCGCCCTGGATGAGGCAGAGATCGACGATGTGATTCTGGGCTGCGCGCAGCCGGAGGGCGAGCAGGGGTGGGACGTGGCCCGGTGGGCGATTCTGCGCGCGAGGCTGCCGGTGGAGATACCGGGCGCGACCGTCAACCGGCTGTGCTCGTCTGGCCTGGAGGCGATTGCCATGGCCGACCAGCGGGTGCGGTCGGCAGGAGCGCGGGTGATTGTGGCCGGGGGTACGGAGTCGATGAGCCTGATCCCGATGGGCGGGTTAAAGCCCAGCCCCAATCCGTGGATGGCGGAGCATTATCCGGCATCGCTGCTGACGATGGGGCTGACGGCGGAACGCGTGGCGCGGCACTACAAGGTTTCGCGCGAGGACCAGGATGCGTTTGCGCTCAAGAGCCACCAGAAGGCTCTGGCCGCGCAGGCGGCGGGCCGGTTTAACGACGAGCTGATTCCGGTTCCGGTGACGACCGCGGTTCCGGGCCGGCAGGCGGGCAAGCCGGAGGTGACGGAGACGATTTTCGCGGCCGATGAAGGGCCGCGGGCCGACACCTCGGCCGGGGCCTTGGCGAAGCTGAAGCCGGCATTTGCAGCGCAGGGATCGGTGACGGCGGGGAACTCGTCGCAGACCTCGGACGGGGCGGCCGCGGCGGTGGTGATGGACGCGGTGCGGGCGCGGGAACTGGGCATTGAGCCGATAGCGCGGCTGGTTGCCTACGCGGTGACCGGCTGCCTGCCGGAAGAGATGGGCATGGGCCCGGTCTTTGCCATCCCCAAAGCGCTGAAGCTGGCTGGGTTGAAGCTCGAAGACATCGAGCTGATCGAGCTCAACGAGGCGTTTGCCGCGCAGTCGCTGGCGGTGATGCGGGAGCTGGGGCTCGATCCGGAGCGGGTGAATGTGCAAGGCGGGGCGATTGCGCTGGGCCATCCGCTGGGCTGCACGGGGGCCAAACTGACCGCAACTCTTCTCCAGGAGTTAAAAGCGCGGGGCGCCCGGTACGGAATGGTGACCATGTGCGTGGGCGGAGGGATGGGCGCGGCGGGCGTCTTCGAGCGGCTGAGCTGATGCCGATTCCGTTTGACGTCAGGTAACGCCGTCGGCTAGAGTGGGATTCCTCTCTCTGAACGCAACTTCGAGGGCGACAATCCATGCGGATTCCCTATCTTCTGCGCGCCGGGTCTCTCTGTGCTCTTGCGGCTGCCGGCGCGGCAAGCTGCCTGGCTCAGCAGGGCGAGGACGCAGCCGGGACGGCAGGCTGTTTTGCTTGCGGCGGATTCGTCTTCTTCTTTATCGCCGCCGTAGTGGCGCTGAACGTGGCTATCCTGATCTGGGTAGCGCGCGACGCCAAGGCGCGAGGCATGGACAACGCGGTTCTGTGGATGCTGGTGGTGTTCTTCCTCGGCATCATCGGCCTGGTGATCTACCTGCTCGCGCGTCCCCAGGGGAACACGATTCCGTGCCCGAACTGCGGCAACAAGAAGCTGCAAGCCAGCGTGAAATGCCCGCACTGCGGCGCCGGCTCCTGAAACCGGAGCCGTGGCTGGCGGCGATTCTGCTTCTGGCTTTGCTTTTCGCGGCAGATGCGATGCGGCCGCCGCAAAGGCAAGTCAGCGTGCGCGCGTTTGAGGCGGGAGCCGCGGTCTATCATCGCTGGCTGCATCCGTGGACGGAGAGATTCGTCCGCTGCCGCTACCGGCCCACGTGCTCGGAGTACGCCGTCGAAGCGGTCAAGGAGTACGGGATCGCGAAGGGCGGGTGGATGAGCCTGCGCCGCGTGGCCCGGTGCCGGCAGAGTGTGCCGATGGGGACGTGGGACCCGGTGCCGCGGCCGCAATGACACAGAGACGGCAACGGCCGGGATTGCTCCCGGCCGATCGCTTCAGTAACAAAACCGGAAACTGCGCTACGCCTTGGCGGTAGAGAGAGCCCTGAGGCGCGCGTTCAGGCGGGCCTTGTAGCGGGAGGCGGTGTTCGAGTGCAGAATGCCCTTCTGCACGCTCTTGTCGAGCACGGAGACGGTGGCGCGGTACTGGGCCTGGGCGGCTTTGGCGTCGCCCTTGGCCAGGGCCTCGCGCAGGGCGCGCAGGCTGGTGCGCACGCGGCTGCGGTTGGCACGATTGACTTCCGTGCGGGTTTCGGTCTGGCGGGCGCGCTTGAGCGCCGAAACGTGATTGGCCATGGTCCTTCCTGTTTCGATTGAGAGTTTTGCCGCAGAGGATGCACCTCTTCAAGCCGCATCTCTCGCAGTTTCTTAGTTTACGGGAAGGCGGGCGGGAGGTCAATTGGGGCGCGTGCGCCCCGGCGGGCGGGCGAGCGCCGCGAGTGACCGTTGGGGTATCCGGGTTGACACAGGAGTCATCAAATATACATGAAGCGCGGATTGACGCGTTTCCGGAGTCGCGCTACTCTCAAGGCCAGATACCAAGACTTGGTCGCCAACGCCAATCCGCGGTCTCTCAAGGCAGCCTCAAGCGCGAGCTTTGCGCTGCCGGGTGAATTCCGGAACCGAGCCCAGCCAGGCGCCTGCTCCCACAGCCACTCCCTCATCTTTGCCGATATATGTTGCAGTTCTGTGCCGGCCGCTGCCGTCTGCGCGAGCGGCCGGTCTATTTTCCATTCCGGTTCAACCCTAAAATGCCGAGGAGGCCGCAAAAACCGTTGAAGATCGCTCTGGAGATTACACCCAATCTTGAGCCCCTATTCGGGACCCGCGACGAAAACCTGAGGCTGATGGAAGATTCGCTCGGCGTGCGCATCGATCTGCGCTCCGACGCGGTGCACGTGGAAGGAGCGGAAGAGAGCGTGGCGCGGGTGCGGCGCATCTTTCAGGACTTCGAGGCGCTGCGGCGGCAGGGAGTGAATCCGCACAACGGCGAACTGAACGGCATGCTGCGGCTGGTGGTGGCCGATGCGGCGACCACGCTGCGCGGAGTGGCCGAAGCGGGCAAGCAGCGCTCGGCGGGGATCAAGCGGACGGTGCAGCCGCGCTCGCTGAACCAGCGCAAATATGTGGAGGCCATCGAGCAGCATGACATGGTCTTCGGCGTGGGGCCGGCGGGCACGGGGAAAACCTACCTGGCCGTGGCCATGGCCGTGGCGGCGATCAACGCCAAGAGGGTGAGCCGCATTGTCCTGGTGCGGCCGGCGGTGGAGGCGGGCGAGCGGCTGGGCTTTTTGCCCGGTACGCTGCAGGAGAAAGTGGATCCCTATCTCAGGCCGCTCTACGATGCGCTCTACGACCTGCTCGACCCGGAGCGCGTGGAGAAGATGCTGGAGAAGAACGCCATCGAGGTGGCGCCGCTTGCGTTCATGCGCGGGCGCACGCTGAACGACGCCTTCATCATCATGGACGAGGCGCAGAACACCACCATCGAGCAGATGAAGATGTTCCTGACGCGCATGGGCAACAACTCGAAGGCCGTGATTACGGGCGACATCACGCAGATCGACCTGCCCAATCCGCGCAAATCCGGCCTGGTGGACGCGATCAACGTGCTCGACGGCGTGGAGGGCATCCACTTCTGCCACTTCGAGGACTCGGACGTGGTGCGCCACGCGCTGGTGCAGCGCATTGTGCGCGCCTACGAGAGCGCCAAACCGCAGCAGCAGGAGCTGCCGCTCGAAGGCGGCATCGAGGTGAGCGTGCCTGCGCTCGAGGAGATGCCGGCCGCACCGGCAACCAAGCCGCAGTAGGGCGCTCCGTGAGGAATGCGGTCTTGGGAAGGGGTGGTTCAGATGGCGTCGCTAAAGTATCAAGTACCAGCTTTTCTTTCGACGATCCTTTCTCAAAAAGAGTACGAGCGGTGGCTTCGGCGGAGGGCCATCGCACATGTGAAGCGGGACAAGAAGCGCGGCAACCTCTCAGCGTTAGCAGAAAAATATAGAATTGCGATTCATAACGCGGTGTTGGATTCAGAAGGGCGAGATTATTACACTGGCGAGGGGCTCAATTGGGCGCTCGTCAGTGCTTACGACAACCTCGAGTCGAAGGCTCACGGGAGAAAATATAAGGCAAGATTTGCACTCCTACCGACGGTCGATCATGTTGACGATGGTCGTGGTGACCCGAACTTTCGAATCTGTGCATGGCGGACCAACGACGCGAAGAATGACCTAACTCACGAGGAATTTGTGTCGATTTGCCGCTTGGTCGTGGCTCATTATGGTGTTCGATTTAGCGTGAAGGTGAGTCCGCAAGTAGAATAGAAGTGCATCGGGGCTGCGCTCCAGCCGCTCCGCGCACGATGATCCTCCTCGATCCAGACCTGGACCCTGCCCCCGCGCTGCGAACCAAGCCGGCGCTTCCTTCTGCGCCCCAGGGAATTTCAATCCGGTCTCTGGTTCTGTTCCTGCGCGAAGCACAGGCTGCGGCGCGGCTGCGCGGCGAGGTGAGCGTGCTGCTGACGAGCGACCGCGTCCTGCGCAGGCTCAACAAGCAATTCCGCGGGAAGAACAAGGCGACGGATGTGCTGAGTTTTCCGTCAGCGGCTCCTGCCCAGGTCTCAAAATCGAGACCTGGGGCACCCGGAAACGGGGTTGCCGGGGATCTGGCCATCAGCGTGGAGACGGCGCAGCGGCAATCCGCTGCGTGCGGCCATTCCCTTGCAGCTGAGTTGAAGATCTTAATGCTGCACGGGCTGCTGCATCTGAACGGATACGACCATGAAAAGGACGCGGGCGAGATGGCGCGGAAGGAGCGGGCGCTGCGCGCGCGTCTGGGGCTTGAGCAGGGACTGATCGAGCGCGCGGAATCCCGAAAGGGACGAACTGCGGGTCCTTCGGCTCCGGCTGTCCGCCGTAAGCGGACAGCCTTCGCTCAGGATGACAGCGCCGAGGGGGCGCGTGGATCTGTGCGATCCCACCCTAGCCGCAAAAACAAAAACGCGGCGAGGGTGGGGCACCCACCGAATCTGGGGTCTACGCTCAACGGCACGGCGAGGGGCGCGCAATGACCTGGCAAGGGCTCGCTCTGGTTGCGTTCCTGGCTGCGGTGGAGACGCTGGCCGCGTACATCAGCCGCGTGTACTCGGAGTTCGGCAAGATCCTGACGCGCGAGGTGCAGGACAACCTGGACGCGTGGGCGGAGCGGGTGGAGCCGCAGATCGGGCTGTCGCGGGAGCACGCATATCTTTGCGCGGTGGTGCTCGAGCAACTGGCGCTGGGCGGGATCGCGCTCGAGCTCGGCGCGCTGCTGTTCGACCGCATTCCGCACGCCGCGCGGCCCACGCCGCTTGAAGTGACGCAGGCGGCGCTGGGCGTGGTGCTGGTGGTGGTGTTCTGCAATCAGCTCATTCCTTCGTTCCTGTTCAATCGCACGCGCGGATTGTGGGCGGCGCGGCTGATCTGGCCGGTCCGCGCACTCTTGTGGGTGGTGACGCCGATTACGGTGTTCATCCGTTTCTTTTTCTCGGTGGGGACGCTGGTGGAGCATCCGGCGATTCCGGAAGAGGAGCCGGCGGCGGATGTGGAGGCGCTGATCGAGGCCGGCGAAGAAGAAGGGATTCTGGAGAAGAGCGACCGCGAGCTGGTGCGCTCGGCGGTGGAGTTCGGCGACAAGCTGGTGCGCGAGGTGATGACGCCGCGGCCGGAGATCTTTGCGGTGACGGAGTCGATGACGCTGGAAAAATTCGTGGAGCTGCTGGGCAGACACAACTACTCGCGCGTGCCGGTGTATGGAGGAACGCTGGACAATGTGACCGGGATTGCCTTTGCGCACGACCTGCTGCAGATTGCCGACGAAGAGGCGCGCACGCGCACGGTCGAAAGCATCGCGCGGGGGGCGGCGTTTGTGCCGGAGACCAAGAAGGGCTACGAGCTGCTGCGGGAGATGCAGCGCGAAAAGCAGCACATGCGCATCGTGATCGACGAGTACGGCGCGGTCTCCGGATTGGTGACGATCGAGGACCTTCTGGAGCAGATTGTCGGCACCATTCACGACGAGCACGAAGAAGGCTCGGGCGAGGAGCCGCAGCGCGAGCCGGGCGGCTCGTGGCTGGTGCCGGGAGGTTTTCCCGTGGATCGGCTGGGGCATCTGTTCGGCGAGCCGGTGGAGCTGGGCGACGGGTATGAAGCGGCGACGCTGGGCGGACTGATCAGCGAGATCGAGGGACGCATTCCGCTGACCGGGGAGGTGGTGATGATCGACGGCGCCGGTGTGCGCACGGAGGTGGTGGCCTCGACAGGGAGGCGGGTGGAGCGGCTAAGGGTGTTTCCACCGGAGGCGCGGCTGCCGTTTCCGCGGTGAAGCCTGTGCAATCAAGGCTCCGCTCCCATCAACCGAGCCGGTCTCTGCGCGCCTTCCACGCCCGCCATTCCCCGGGGGTGATCTCCCATGTCTCCGAAGGCAGGCGGCCGCAGACGTAATCCTGCTCGCCGGTCGCGACGAGACGCATGCCCTGCTTCTCCGAGATGCGGCGCGAGGCGAGATTGTCCGCGGCCTTGGGAACGCGCAGCAGAGGAAAACCAAGAGTCTCGAACCAGAAGTCGCATGTCCAAGCGGCGGCTTCGCTCATCAATCCCTGGCCGTGGAAAGGAAGGGCGAGCCAGAAGCCGCGGTTGTGGCCTTCCGAGCTGGCGAGAGCGATGTAGCCGATGAGGCGATCGGGCGCGCTCTTGAGGCGCAGGGTCCAGTGCCACTCCTGGCCGCGTGCGATGGCAGGCAGGGCGATTTCTTCGATGTAGTGGCGTGCGCCGTCGGGCGGGTAAGGCCAGGGTACGGTGTTGCGCAGATGGCGCACGATCTCCCATTGAGGAAAGATCTCCTGAATCTGCTCGGCGTCTTCGAGCGCGAGCGGGCGCAGGAGCAGGCGCGCGGTGCGGCCTTCGGGAGTCATGCGGAGATGTTACCTGATCAGGCGCGGCGGCGTGGAAGCGTTTGTTCCCACCCTTTCCGCACAGAGCGCGGAAAGGACGGGGCAACCGGGTTCTGCTCTTCAAGGCAGAGTCATCCGCAGCCGATCATTGCGGGTTCCGCGATAATGAAAAACAGGAGACGCGCTTGAAGTCAGGATTTGTGGCCATCATCGGGCGGCCCAACGTGGGCAAGAGCACGCTGCTGAATGCGCTCACCGGCGAGAAGGTGGCAATTGTCACGGCCAAGCCGCAGACCACGCGCAACCGCATCGCCGGCGTGGTGGAGGTGCCGGCGCGCAAGGGCGCGCCCGCGGCGCAGATCGTGTTTGTGGATACGCCGGGCGTGCACAAGCCGGGATCGCAGCTCGACCGGCGCATGCTCGAAGAGGTGCATGCGGCGCTCGCGTCGCGCGATGCGGTGCTGGTGTTGATGGATGCGACGCGGAGGGTGAAGCTCGATCCTTCACCTGAAGCCCAGGATCGAGACTCAAATCCCTCCCCGGTCTCAGAAGCGAGACCCTTCGACAAGCTCAGGGCAGGCTCGGGTGCACCCCATATCGTGGGTAAGAA
>JASHUF010000460.1 GCA_030040175.1 Acidobacteriaceae bacterium | reverse complement strand
CGTCCGGCGCAAGCAATCCGCTCACGTGCTCGATTCCCTCTTCGGCCGAGATTTCCGGCACGGCCGCCGCGACGGCCACGCTCACGGCCGTCAGCGCGCCGGCCACCACTCCCGGCGTCTACGCGATTACGGTGACCGGCAGTGCCGGCAGCGTCACCGCGAACACCCTCGTCAGCGTGACCGTGAGCCAGTCCGTTGCCGCGAGCTTCACGCTTTCGGCCTCCGCGCCGCCGGCGATCGCGCCCGGCTCTGCCACCACTTCGACCGTCACGGCGATGGCTGCCGGCGGCTACGCGGGGACCATCGCTTTGAGCTGCGCGCTCACCACCTCGCCCGGCAGCGCAACCGATCTTCCCGCCTGCGCGGTGACGAGCGGTTCACCGGTCACGCTGAGCGCGGGAACGGCATCGGGCACGGCCACTCTATCCGTGACCACGACTCCGCCGGCCACGGCAACGCTGGTCCGGCCCCGCGTTGGCCGTGGCCGCGACTGGCTGGCGCTGAGCGGCGCGGCGCTGGCCTTGCTTCTGTTCTTCGGCATTCCTGCGCGCAGGCGCTCGTGGCGGGCCCTTCTGGGCCTTGCCCTGATCCTGGCCGCGCTGGGCAGCATCTCCGCCTGCGGCGGCGGCAGCATCAACAGCGGCGGTGGTGGAGGCGGCGGCGGTGGAAACAGCAGTCCGGGCACCACTGAAGGGACCTACATCTTTACCGTGACCGGCACGGGCAACCCCGCGGTGAGCCCCGCGCCCACGGCCACCTTTGCCGTCATTGTGAATTGAAGAGCTCTACCCTCGGCCGTGCTTCTCGCGCGTGAGCGCCGGGGGCGTCAACTTAAAGGCGGGACGTCGACCCAGCGGCGCTCGCGCCACGAGACGGACGCGAGCTCAGCCAACTGCACACCGCGCGCGCCATCGAGAAAATCGTGCGGGAACGGCGCGCCCTCGGCCAGGTGACGGAGAAACATCTCCCACTGCACCTTGAAGGCGTTGTCGAATTCCGCATCCGGGTCAACCGCGGTCCACTGGCTGCGAAAATCGAACGGGTTGGGCTGGTCGGGATTCCAGACCGGGCGCGGCGTTTGCGCCCGCGTTTGCATCTTGCAGTCGCGCAGACCGGCCACGGCGCTTGCCTCCGTGCCATCCACCTGCAGTTGGAGAAGTTCGTCGCGGTAGACGCGCGACGCCCATGACGAGTTGATCTGCGCCAGGATGCCGCCTTCGAGCGCGAACACGCCTAAAGCCGCGTCCTCCGCGGTGCACGCGTAGGCAGTTCCCGCTTCATCCACGCGCTCGGGGATGTGCGTGGCGCCGATGCAGAGGACGGCCCGCACCGGGGCGATGGTGCGATCGAGAAGGTAGCGCCAGTGGCAGAACATGTCGAGGATGATTCCGCCGTCCTGTTCTTTCCTGGAATTCCAGGAAGGGCGCTGCGGCGCCGGATGAGGCCCTTCAAACACCCAGTAACCAAATTCGCCGCGCACGGAAAGGATGCGGCCCAACCGACCCGCCTCGACAAGGCGCCGCAGCTTGCGGATGCCGGGAAGGAACAGCTTGTCCTGGACAACGCCGTGCTTCACGCCGGCCTTCCGCGCAGCGCGAGCGAGCGCAAGGGCGCTTGCCAGCGTGGCGGAAAGCGGTTTTTCGCAGTAGACATGCTTCCCTGCCTCGATCGCGCGCATCACGTTCTGCGCGCGCGCGCCGGTCACGCCCGAATCGAAGTAGATTGCGTCGCGAGCGTCGGCAAGGCAGCGGTCGAGATCGGTGCTCCAGCGCTCAAGACCGTGGGCGGCGGCGATGGCCTTCAGCTTTTCCGCATCTCTGCCTACGAGAATCGGATCGGGCACAAAGACGATCCCGTTGTCCAGCGTCACGCCGCCCTGGCTGCGGATGGCCAGAATTGACCGCACCAGGTGCTGGTTGAGCCCCATGCGTCCGGTCACACCGTTCAGGATGATTCCGATTCTGCGCTCGCGCATCCTCGTCCCCGCTGCGTCTTCGTCAGATTTTAGTCCAGCGCGGCTTCAATGCTTCTCCGGCATGCGGAGGGCGCCTGAACCACCGGCGGACGTCTGCCGGGTGCGGGTTAGTCCGATTTTGGGATATTTTCATCCCCGCAGGTTCGCGGATTCGCCTGATAGAGTTTCTCTAGCCCTCGAAAGCCGCTTATCCCCGCTCATGCCGTGGCATGCGGATTATCCTTTTCCGGGGCGCACTCTATGTCCTTCCGCTCGGTGTTCGTTGCTGTCGTCATCGCCTTTGCGCTCATTCTCTCGGCCTTCCTCATCAATCGGGCCCGTCCCAAGGCGGAAACCGAACAGCCCACCGCCGACTTTGTGCGCGCTTCCGGCAAGTGCGCCGAGTGCCACGCCCGGCTGCAATATTCGGTTGTTCACGAATATGAAATGTCAGCCCACGCCAAGAACGGCGTGAACTGCCTGGACTGCCATCAGCCCGCGCCCGGCCAGCAGAGAGTGGACCATCACGGCTTTGTCATCAGCGCCCACCTGACCGCCGGCAATTGCCGCTCGTGCCATGAGAACGAGTACCAGGAATTTCTGCGCAGCCGCCACGCGGCTCCAAGCTGGGCCGCGGTGTATGGCGAAAAGGGGTTGACACCGGAACAGGCGGCCTTCAGCGAGCAGTTCCAGCCCGGCGGAACAAAACGGCCGCCCAATCCGCTGGCGGGGCCTGAAGGCCACGTGGCCGTAAGCGGCGGCTGCGAGCAGTGCCACGCGATCGGCAAGCCCAACGAGGACGGGACCATCGGCACCTGCACGGAATGCCACGCCCGCCACACCAGCTCGATTGAGCTGGCGCGGCTGCCCACCACCTGCGGCCAGTGCCACATGGGACCGGATCACTCGCAAATCGAAATCTACAACGAATCCAAGCACGGCATCCTGTTCGCCGCGCAGCGGAACCTTTTGCGGATCGATGCCGATCCCCGCACTCTTACGACCCGCGACATGTTTGTGCCCACGTGCGCCACCTGCCACATGAGCGGCATCAACGGGCTGAAGGTGACGCACAACCCCTCGGACCGGCTGAGCTGGTACCTGGCCGACGCCGTCAGCACGCACCGGCCCAACTACCTGCAGGCGCAGATCAACATGAAGCAGGTGTGCACGCAGTGCCATACGCAGGCGCTGGTGGATCGCGTCTATGCGCAGGCGGAGCAGGTCGTCGCCAATACCAACGCGCGGGTGCTCGCCGCCAAGAACATCATCGACGGCCTGCGCAAGGACGGCACGCTGAGCGGACAGCCGTTTACGCAGCCCATCGAATTCACCTACTTCAACCTCTGGCAT
>JASHUF010000459.1 GCA_030040175.1 Acidobacteriaceae bacterium | reverse complement strand
CGACCCATGGCATCAACCTGCTTCCTTGCGCCGGCGCCGGTGGCGCGCCGCGCGCGCGCGTACTTTGCGCCCGTAAACCGCACCGCGCAAGTGCCCGCTCTCTTCGATCCCACGGAGCAGGGCACATTCAATCCCGACTCGCCTCCCTCGCCCTGGATCAGCCTCGGCTGGGTTCAGAACTTCGCGCGCAAGCCGCTGAGCAAGACCGCTCCCATTCTCACCGGCATTCCCGCCGCGCCGCTCGAGCAGGTGCGCGAAACCCTCGAAGCGCAGGTCAGCCTCGAATTCCTGAGCTGGACCAAGCTGACCATGGCGCTGGCCACCGGCTCGCAACACATGAACCTGCTCGCTCCGGCCACCGGCGGCGCACCGGCCGCGGACGGCGCCCAGGCCGCGCCCGCGGTCGTCCCGCAAAGCGGCTCGACAGCGACCTCGATCGTCCTCGCGCCTACGGACGCAGCCAAGTTTTCCCCCGGCAACCTCGTCGCCGTCGACATCGATTACACAGGTGAGACCGGCTTCGTCGGCTCGCCCGTCTCCGGAGCCTACCTCCGCACTGCGCTCACTGACGTCAATTACATTCGCCGCATCACCTTCAATCTCGGCTTCGTCACCCAGGTCTCAAGCAGCGGCCTCACGCTCGCCGACCCGCTGCCCGGCGGTGCGCCCGCCCCGGGTGAAAAGCTGCAGGCGCTCCTCGGCTTCGTCGATCGCGAGGGCGGCAGTTTCTATCAGGAGTGGTCCGCGCTCTTTCTTCTCGAGGGCAGCCAGCGCGAGCGCATCTTCTTCTACTACCCGCGCCTGCAGACCATGATCGGCGCGGAAGAGGCGATTCTTCCGCTCAACGGAAAAAATCAGATAGGCCAGTCGCGCATTGCGCTCAAGGCGCAGTTCCTCGCGCTGCCTGTCACCGACTCGCTCGATGGCGAGCGCGTCGTCTGCTATCGCAGCTTTCTTCCCGCGCCCAACGCGCTGGTCTGATAGGCTCGTTGACCGCACCGATCCATTGATTTTGTGCTCGTAATTTACGTCTTGTCATCCTGAGCGAGGATCGCTCGCAGCGGCGAGCGAACCGAGTCGAAGGACCTGCATCTCCATTCACTCATCATCCTGAGCGAAGGTCGTCCGCCGCGCGGACGACCGTAGTCGAAGGACCTGCAGTTCGTCCTGATTGAGCCGCCAACCCGGCAATTCGAGGGCAAAGATGAAAATCACCATCCAGGGCCAGGATTACACCGCCGCCCTCGACGCCGTTCATCCGCTCACCGTCGAGCGCAAACTCAACGAGCCATCCATCTGCCAGCTCTGGCTCACGCTTCCGGCCAATGGCGCTCTCGCCGCGCCTTCGCGCTTTCAATCCCTCGCCGTCACCGGCGACAATGGCACGGTTTACTTCACCGGCTACATCGCCGTGAGCCCGCTGCCCGAGTACGCCGGCCTCGGCCTCGAAGGCCCGCGCTACCGCACCGCGATTCAGGCAGTCAGCGACGAACTCATCCTCGATCAACTGTTGATGCCGCCCACCGCCGGGTCCACGGGAGAAACCGCCGGCGCGCTCCTCACCTCGCTGGTCGCGCATTCGGGGTCCACGGCTCTCTCGACCGCGGGACTCACGCTCTCCACGGCCGTCGCCAACTTCACGCCCGCACACGGCGCCAACTGGAGCGCGAGCGCCGGCCGGATTGCCGGCATGGCCCGCGCCGCCTATCGCGCCCTGAGCGGAGCGCTCACGCTCTCTTCCATCCCATCCACCGTGCATCCGCTCAACGAGACTGACGGCAGCCTAACGCTTGCGAGCCTCGCCTTCACCGCCAGCGTCAAGCGCGCGCTCGCCAACGATGTCACCGTCTGCGGGGAAAATGAGCCGGTGGCCTACGTCACCGAGTATTTTCTCGGCGACGGCGCGACCACGCAGTTCGATCTCGCCTACGATCCCTGGTTTCCGGCAACCTCCGAAACCACCCTCATCAGCGAGCTTTTCAATGAGCCGCAGATCAATCTCACCCTGTGGAGCGTCACCGGCGGCGCCGGCTATCTCACCCTCGGCGCCAACGGTCTCGCCATGAACGGGGGCAGCGGCATCGACGGGCAAACGCTGCTCGCCTGGCTCGATCCCATCGAAATGGGCGGCACGCTGCTGCTTGAAGCCGTCGGCGTGACGCTTGCGGCCGGCAGCGCTGGCATTCTTGCCGGTTTCTTTTCCGGCCTGGAAACGGCCCCGGGCTGCACCGCAGGCTTTCAGGCAACTGCGGCCGAGGGCACCGGAGCCGTCACCGTGCAGCCGCTTATCGAAGGCGCGCCCGCCGGATCCACATTCGCCATCAACCCCGCCAATCAATACACGCTCCGCGTGCGCGTCAACTGCCCGGAGTGCGAGCGCGCGCAGGCCATTTACTATTCGTTCGGCGATAGCGGCCTCATCAGCGCCGGCGGCGCATGGGTCCTCGGTCCGGGCAAAATCCAGATGGAGATTCAGGAGTTCGTGAGCGGTGTGGGCGCCACGCCCGTTACGCTTTACGACGGCGTCATCACGAGCCTTCCCGGCACCTGCACGCTCGTCGCTGCCAGCAGCCTTAATCTCGTTGGATCGATGCGCGCCTTCAATCTCACCAGCCTCGGCTCCGGTTGGGTGGTGAGCACGCCGCCCGGTGGGGGGCCGTACACGCGCCGCATCGGCACCACTGCGGAAGAAGCCGAGTGTCACCTCGAGCGCACCGGCAAACTCGCCTTCTACACTGGCTATGCACCCGTTTCCGGCGAGATTGTCGCCGTCAATTACCGCACCATCGACCGCGCCGTGGGCCGCGCCGTCAACACCGCCAGCCAGGCCGCGCTGGCCGCGGCCGGCTCGCCCTCGGTCGCGGCATGGATCGGCTCCGTCACCCGTCCGCCCGCGCGCAGCTCCGCCGATTGCCGCAACGCTGCCGCCGTGATGGCGCAGGCCGCGGCCAGCGTGAGCGCGCTCTGGAGCG
>JASHUF010000458.1 GCA_030040175.1 Acidobacteriaceae bacterium | reverse complement strand
GCGACGCAGGTCATGGGTTCGAGTGTAATGGACCGCCTACGCCGGGGACAAAAGCGCGCTTCGCGAAATCGTTCATGCGCCAAATTAGTGGCCATGGCGGAAATCCGGCGGTATATTGGCTCCACATCAAAAGTGGCGCCTAATTGGTTGGCTGTGCGGGCGGGCAAGCGCCGCCTGTTATCGGCCGGAACCACGGCTAATCGGAAAGGAGCAAGCGATGGATTGGTATTTGATGGTGTGGAAGAAATACGCGGAATTCCACGGGCGCTCGCGGCGCACCGAATACTGGATGTTTGCGCTCTTCAATTTTCTGGCCTTACTCGCGCTGGCCGCGATCGGCGTCGTGGGACTCGCAATCTCACAGGACTACGGAGGAGTTTTATTCATTCCGCTGGTCATTTATTATTTGGCCGCATTCATTCCCGGCCTGGCGGTCGCCGTGCGCCGCTTCCACGATACGGGCAAGAGCGGCTGGATATTCCTATTGCTGATCGTGCTCAGCATCATCCCTTTCCTTGGACTGATCGCGGCAATCGTCATACTGGTTTTCACGTGCACGGATAGCGATCCGGGGACGAATCAATACGGACCCAATCCAAAGTATCCCGAGCAGGGGGATGGGATGATCACCGCGTACGCAGGCACCTCCATGTTGGGGCTTTCGCCGCAGCCGCCCCAGCCCACGGGCAGCGACGCGCGCAGGCTCTGCGGCCGCTGCGGGGCGGTTGTGGAAGACGCAACTTCTCTATGCGCCAGTTGCGGCGCGCAGGTGTGAAGCAGGCCTGGTTTTCGGCGAATTCATCTCACGCGCGCTGTGCGTACAGCAGAAACTCCCGGTTGCCTTCGGCGCCGGTGATGGGCGAGGGGATGGTTCCGGCAACGCTCCAACCGAGGGATTGGAAACAGGCGGCGACTTTGGCGACAGCGAGTTGATGCGCCTCCGGATTGCGCACGATGCCGCCCTTGCCCACGTGCTCGCGGCCGGCCTCGAACTGCGGTTTGACCAGGATCACGGCCTCGCGCAGCCACGGCGCAGCGGCAAGAACCGGGGGAAGCAGGAGCGTGGCCGAAATAAAGGAAACATCCATGGCGAGAAAAGTGAGCCCGGGCCTCCCCTCTTCTGCCGCAAGCGACCCGGGATCGAGAAAGCGCGCGTTGGTGCGTTCGAGGAGGGTGACGCGGGGATCGTTGCGCAGCGTGAGCGCAATCTGGCCGAAGCCGGTGTCGATGGCGGTGACATGGGCGGCGCCGTGCTGGAGCAGGCAGTCAGTGAATCCACCGGTGGACGCGCCCACGTCGAGGCAGGCGCGGCCGTTCACGCCGATCTTCCAGTGCTCGAGCGCCGCAGCAAGTTTGAGGCCGCCGCGGCTGACGTAGGGCCGATCTTCGCCGAGCAGACGAATGCCGGCATCGGAGGAGACCGAGGTGCCGGGCTTGTCGATTTTCTGTTCCCGTTTCTGTTCGCCCTCCTGTTCACGCACCAAGACGCGGCCGGCAAGGATCAACGCACGCGCCCGCTCGCGGCTGGCCGCGAGGCCGCGCTCGACCAGAAGGAGATCGAGGCGTGTTTTCATAAGGCGTGCGGGCCCTTACGGCATTTTCTGAGTTACTGTGTCCTTTTCATTTCCTCGTAAGGTCGCCGCTCCCTGTTGGTCGCGTCGACTCTGCCTTCCGTCTTCGGGATACAGCTACTCAGAAAATGCGTCAGGGGACGGTTTGCAGGCGGCAGTCGGCGAGCGTGGCAGGGACCAGGACCGACGGAGGCAGGTTGCAGGGCTGGCCGTAACCGGGTACGCGGCTGGTGAAGTTGCTGTTGCTGCTGCTTGAGCCGTTCTCGGTGGTCACGCGCACATCGATCACGTTGCCCTCAACCAGAACGGTTGTGTCCACTTCGTCCGTCACCGTGGGGGTAGATTCAATGATGGTGAGGAAGGGGCTGTCAGGCGAAGCTACATAGACCTTGCTGTACTCGGAGTTCTGGGTGGAGACCACGGTGCGCGGAAATCCGACGACGGGCAGCGTCTTTTCGAGCGTGTGCGTGGAGAGGTTCACAACGGAAACCGTGCCGTTGGGCGAGGAAGTGCAGCCGGGTGTGCAATCACCCTGGTTGGCGGTATAGGCTTTGCTGCCGTCGTAGAGGACGGTCACGCCCGCCGGCTCGGGGGTGGCGGTGTTGCCGACGGGGATAGTGAAGGTGGTGCCGAAGGTGGGGCTGTCATTGCCGTACTCATCGAGGCTCACGTCGATCACGCTGATGGTGCCGCCGTCGTAGTTGGCCACCACGAGCTGCTGCGTGGCCGCGTTGTAGACGGCGTCCACGGGTCCGGCAACGGCGCCCAGGTTGGCGGCGGTAACGCCGTTGGTGGGCGCGGTGGGAGTGGTGGTGTCGCCCGCGGCGGATGCGGCGGCAGCCAGGTTGGCGACAGCCGTTGTCGAGAGCGCCAGGATGGGATGGCAGGTGACGGGTTGCCCGTTCTGGCTGACGAAAGGAGCGCACTGATTGAGGGTGTTGTTCTGGACATTGATCACCGAGACGGTGTCGCTGCCGCGATTGAGGACGTAGAGGCGCTTCTGATCGGTCGATTCCACGGCGTAGACCGGGCATTGGGCATTGAGGAAGCCGCCGGCTCCGGCGAAGGGATCGAGATCGGTGGGCGCATCGGCAACGTCACTGGAGATTTCGATCCCCGTGGCCGCGCCGTCAGCGCCCACCGACGCGGGCGCAAGCGTGCAGGTCATATTGTCCGTATCAGGGATATTCTGGCTGAGGACGTATTCGCGCAAACCGGTAAGCGTGGGAGGGCCGAAGACCGATACCGGCATGGTGGCCGGGGAAGATACCGTTCCCACGGGGATGGAAAGCTTGAAGGTTTCGGGCGAACCCGCGAAGACGTCAGCGACGTCGCCGTTGAGGTCGGCGGCCCAAAGCCCGGAAGCCGGCGCCATCATGTTGACAGGCGCAGCGGTAAAGGGCAGAGTCGATTGCAGAACGTTCTTGGCCTGCAGCGTGGTGGAGAGGGGAAAGTTGGTGATGGTGCCGTCGCTGTTAACGGTGTAGCCGTTGGCGCCGACCTCGTCGATGGTGAAGGCGATCGGGCCCGGTCCGATGG
>JASHUF010000457.1 GCA_030040175.1 Acidobacteriaceae bacterium | reverse complement strand
TTCGATCAGCTTATCCAAAAGGGTTGGAAGGTTCATAAAGCCCGACTCCCGTGAAAAAGAAAATCGCAAAAGCGATCAATCTCGACGCGGTTCACGAGAGCCGGCAATCATGACAGCAGATTCAAAGCACACCTGGAGCCCGATTGCTGGTTGGATGCGGCGCCTATGGTAAGGGTTGGCTGCGCCTAAAGCATTTCTCCTTCTGCTGTACTCCGAAGCCACCGAGGTCAAGTGCCGATTTTAACAAGAAATCGGCGCCCTGGAAGGGGCAGAAAACGGCTATATCCGAAGGAGAAATGCCTGAGTGTATCTTCCGGCGCCGGACCTCTAACCATTTTTCTTTGAATCGCTTGGAGAGGAATGAGGCACTTGGTTGTACCCTGGTGCCGAAGAAGGGACTCGAACCCCCACACCCTTGCGAGTACATGGACCTGAACCATGCGCGTCTGCCAATTCCGCCACTTCGGCACGCGTAGAAGCTCGGCCGGGATCGGCCCGAGCAGGCAGCAACTTTGAGTCTCGCAAATGCCGGACCGAGTGTCAAATACGCCCGCAGGCCGGGCGCAGATCTGAGATTCCGCGGTTCGACCGGGCTCTGCAGCCGGAGGAGCACGGCACCGGCGCGTCAGCCGGGAGTCTTTACGCCCTTCTTCAGCATGGCAATCGCCTTCTCCGTCCGCGCCACGCGCGTTTGCTCCTTTTTGGCTTCGGCAATCCAGCGGCAATACTCCTTGCAGTGGGTGTAGCTCAGCTTTTCGAAGCCCTTGAGCAGCCCTTCCTTCTTGAGCCGTTGCGCAAACTCAGCCGGAATTTCGACGGTTCTCGCCTCTTCGTCCTTCCACACCACCACCTCGACGGTGTCGCCGGGCCCCTTGCCGATCTGCTCGCGAATGCTCTTGAGCACGCCCAGCATGTGGCTGGCCAGGCCGCAATTCATCAGCGAGCCGCGATAGGCCACGCCGTCGAATGTCGCCTGCACCGGCACGCTTCCCTTGGTCCCGAACTCTTTCTCCACGCTGTAGGGAAAAAGCACGCCTGCGCCGCCCATCCTGGAGAAGATCTGCGCCTTGAATCTGTATTTCTTCACGGCCGACCCCCAAAAACAACAATCCCTCCACGACGCATTCCGGAGGAAACCAATCGGGGAGGGATTTTTGCCTCAACGCTGAAGCATGCGCTCAGTCCAGCTGGGCGTCGAGCGTGATCTCAGTGTTGTTGGCGAAGAGCTTGGAGATCGGGCAGCCCGCCTTGGCGTTGGCGGCTGCCGTATCGAAGACCTGTTGGGTTGCGCCCGGCACTTTGGCCCTGGTGGTCAGCGCGATCTTGGTAATGGCGAATCCGCCATCCACCTTGGCCAGCGTCACCGCTGCCTCGGTTGCGATCGACTCCGGCGTGAGCCCCGAACCGCCCAGTTGCGCGCCCAGCGCCATCGAATAACAGCTGGCGTGCGCCGCGGCAATCAGCTCCTCGGGCGTAGTGCCGCTCATCGCGCCTTCAAAGCGGGTGGCAAAGGAATAGTTGGCGTTCTTCAATACGCCCGTCGCCGTCGAGATGGTGCCCTTCCCTTCCTTCAGCGATCCAGTCCAGACCGCGCTTGCCTTGCTTGCCATGTTCCCTCCTTTGGGGATTCGAAGATTTTCTTCGCTTCAGATTCCGGGTTGCCGGGGTCAAATGCCTGGGGTGGCCGCAGACGCGATCCCGAAGGGCTGCATCGGCGCCTCGCCGGGATGCTGCGTCGCCGGGGCCCTGGTTCCATGCTAATCTGTCGAACATGCCCGCGGAGCCGGCCCAACCCCTCAACTCCGATTTTGATGCGGATTTCTCACATGGTGATTCGGGGCGACCTGCTCCCCAACCTGCATCCCAGTCCGTCTCCGGGCCGGTCGCGCACCATTGCCAGGTATGCCCCGCCTGCGGTCACGGCCTCAGCGGCCACGGGTGCAAGCTTGTGTGCGCCTGCTGCGGCTACTACATGAGCTGCGCGGATTATTACTGAAGCGAGGGGCCAAATCGCCGCGCGGACGAGTTCTTCAGCCCGCATCGGCATCGGCCTCCTGTTCCGTTGTCCTCATGGCCGCCAAGGCATCGGCCGGCTCGGTGGGCAGCAGCCGCGCGCGCGTCAGCACCTTGCGCGCCAGCCCGGTGAGCGCCATGGCGCCGGCCTCGCGCAGCGGAACCCATCGCCGCGCGCCTCCGGCCAGGGTGAGCGCGGCCACTTTTTCTTCGGTGACCGTTCGGATGCGCACGTAATAATTCACCTGCATGATGGCGTGGCGTACCGCCATGCATAGCTCCCTGTCGGGCACCGCGGCCTCGCGCAACTGCGGCAGCTCCCACATGGTCGGCATCACAGTGGCTGACGCCGGCCTTTGCTCCAGCAGCACTTCGCGCACGGCGCGGGCGCGCGCTTTGCTCGCTCCGCGTCCCGTCTCCCTTTCGTATTTTGTCCGCAGCGCGAGCGCGTGCGCGATCTCCCGGCTCAGCATGGGCGGACGCGGCGGGCGCCTGTGCTCGCCGCGGGTGTAGCAGTCGGTCGAGAGCGGACACACCAGGCACAGCGGATTGCGCGGCAGGCACACCGTCGCGCCCAGCTCCATCAGCGCCTGGTTGAAGTCGCCGGGCCGCTCCGCGTCCATCAGCTCGCCGGCCAGCTCGCCCACTTTGCGTTTCAATGCGGCGCTGCCCGCGCGCACGCCCGTCTCCCAGCCGGCCACGCGATAGAGCACGCGCTCCACGTTGCCGTCTACCACCGCCACGCATTCGCCAAAGGCAATGCTGGCGATGGCGGCCGCGGTGTATGCGCCGATGCCGGGAAGCAGCCGCAGTTCCGCGGAGCTTTGCGGAAGAACCCCCGCACAGTTGGCCACCACAAACTGCGCCGCCCGGTGCAGCATGCGGGGGCGCCGGTAGTAGCCCAACCCGCTCCAGGCGGCCAGCACCTCCTGCTCCGGCGCGCGGGCGAGCGCGTCCACGGTGGGAAACAGCTCCAGAAACTCCTTGAACCGCTCCTCCACCACGGCCACGCGCGTCTGCTGCAGCATCACTTCGGAGACCCAGATGGCGTACGGATCCCGGCTCTCGCGCCAGGGCAGGTCGCGATGGCTGTGTTCGTACCACGCCATCAGCATGCGGCGCAAGCGGACGATCTTCGCGGTCTCCCACTCCAGCCTGGCCATGGCTTCAGGTTACGGCATCCGGCACCATTGTCGAATCCCGGTTCCTAGCCAGTCCCAAATTGAGGAGGGTACCTCGACAATCATCTCCAACCCATTGCATTGGCCGGGGCAGGCTGATAGGCTATGGCAGCACATCACTCCCACGATGTAAGCACAGAAGTGCGCAGGCCGCTCCGGCCGCGGGGTCCCTTGTCCCCAGATGCTGCGGTGCGGCTGCCTGCGCCAGGGTTTCTGTAACGGAGGCAGTGTGAAGCAACTCGTTCCTCATCTTTCGCTGTTTCTGCTGGCCGCGTTAGCGAGCCTGCCTGCTCAAACCGCACCCACCGCTCCCGACACAACCAATCAACCCACCCTGCCGCCTTATCTGAGAGATGCCCAGGCGGCCGTACCCGCTCCCTGGTCGCGGCTCGCTCTAGAGGGCGGCCTCGGCATCGGCGGCATTAATATGCAGGCCGCGGTGGAGGCCAACCGCCATCTCAATATCCGCGGTATCGGCAATTACTTCACTTACTCGGTCAACGGCGTGAAAATCGGCGGAAACAACGGATCGAGCGGCGCCAAGGTCAGCGGCAAGCTCAACTTTGCTGAAGGGGGGTTTGCCCTTGACTATTACCCGTGGCCCAACCACGGCTTCCGTCTCAGTCCCGGCCTGACCTTTTACAACGGGAACGCAGCCTCGGCAAGCGGCGTAATGGGCGTCGGCGACAGTCTCACTCTCGACTCCACCAAGTACTACTCCGAGTCAGCGAATCCGATGAGTATCAATGCCAATCTTGGCCTGAATGCGCACAAGCAGGCCTTCACGCTGACAACGGGGTGGGGGAACATGATCTCGCGCAAGGGCGGCCACTGGGCCTTCCCGGTGGAGCTGGGGGCGATCTTCACCGGAACGCCAACGGTCAACCTCAACATCACGGGGTACGGCTGCACCGTCGAATCCGATGCGTCCATCAATGGCGAATCCTGCGTGAACATGGCCACCAACACGGCCGCCCAGGCCAACGTGAACAGCCAGGTTTCCAAGTACGAGAGCGACCTGAATGCACTGCAGATCTGGCCGATTCTGTCCTTTGGCGTGTCGTACAACTTCAAAATCCACTGAAGCGGATTCGGAATGGTGTATCCGAGTAGCGGGGACGCAAAGTCAACGCGACCATCAGGGAGCGGTGACCCTTCTCGAAATCGCGTGGACAGAGTATTTCCTAATCCGCCGCAGATGGAGTGAATACGCTTCACGATCCTCGCCGGCAACGGCGGCGAGGATCGGCGCTAGGGCAGGAGTTCACCTACGATTCCCGGCGCTGCCTTGAGCGCGGCGTCGATCTGCGCCTGATCTTTGCCGCCGGCTTCGGCGATCTCGGGTTTGCCGCCGCCGGACCCGCCAACTATCTTCGCGATCGCGCCCACGAGCTTCCCCGCCTGGATGCGCTGGGCCAGTTCCGGGGTCACGCCCGCAATCAGCGCCACTTTGCCCTCGGGCTGCGCGGAGGCGAGCACCACCACGCCCTCGCCCACCTTCTGCTTGAGGTTGTCGACGAGCGTGCGCAACTGCCCGCGGTCGAGCGAATCGGCGCGGTGCGTGAGCACTTTCACGCCCTTCACTTCGGTCGCATGTTTGAGCGCCTCGTCGAGCGCGCCCGCGGCCGACTTCATGCGCATCTCCTCGAGCTCGCGGTTCAGGCGCTTGATCTCGCCTTCCTGCGCGTCCATCTTGGCGCGCAGGGAATCGGCCAGATCGCCGTCGCCGGTGTGCGCTACGGAAGCGGCGTACTGCGCCACGGCAAAATCGCGCCGGAAAGTGGAGAGCGAGCCCATGCCGCTGATGGCCTCAATGCGGCGCACGCCCGACGACACCGACTCCTCGCCGGTGAGCTTGAGCAGGCCGATCTCGCCCGTGGCCGCGGTGTGCGTGCCGCCGCAGAGCTCGGTTGAGAAACCGTCCGCAAGCCGCACCACGCGCACCCGGTCGCCGTATTTCTCGCCGAAGAGCGCCATGGCGTGATACTCGTTCACGGCCACGTCGATGGGCACGTCTTCGAGCGTCTCCACGCGGGCATTCTTGAGCACCTCGCGATTGACAAGGTCTTCGATCTCCTGCAATTCTTCATCGGCCACGCGCGCGAAGTGCGAGAAATCGAAGCGCAGGTGCGCGGGATCGACCAGCGAGCCGGCCTGCTTGACGTGCGTGCCCAGCACCTGCCTGAGCGCCGCGTGCAG
>JASHUF010000456.1 GCA_030040175.1 Acidobacteriaceae bacterium | reverse complement strand
GTGGAGTTGAAGCGGCTGATTCAGAAGTCCACCGGACGGCGTCCGATGATCATGCCCGTCATTCTTGAAATCTAAGAGGCCTCAGGCGCGGGACTTCCGCCGCATGTCGCCGGTTCGAACTGCGGCGCGTGCCGCGATTCGCGGATGGTTACACCTCGGCGCGGCGCGCTGCCGTCCGGCGGCTGCTGGGGGCCTCGGGAAACTTCTCGGCAAGCGGACCTCGCGCGGGCCACGGCGCCGTGGCACGGTGCGGGCTGTGCGATGGCAGCGTCCGCTTCACGATGAACACCTCGCCCAGCGCCAGACGCGCATTTCCTTCAAGGTCGAGAAATCCCGCCTTGCTCTCTTTGCACAGAGCCTGCGCCTCCGGCGAGAGATACGGCGCAATGATCACCGGCGTGGCGTCGCCGGGCAGCCGTGCGGCTCCATGGCGCAGTTCTTCGAGAGCGCTGCGCACATGGCCGGGCTGTCCGTCGCAGGGGACCCCGCAGGCCAGCGTGTGATGGCGCCCGACAACGTCTACGTATGCCGTCAGCCCGCGATCGTGCCCGTTCTGCGGCGATTGATGCCGGATCTCCCGCACCTTGATGGTCGACACCTCTGCAAGCACTGCCTTCAACGCCGCTGCCGCGCGGACTTCCAGATCGCGCTTCGCCTCGCTCGCCTTCATCGCCTGCTCCTTTGTTCCTCGGCCCGGCAACCCGGATCGAAGAACCCTCCCTCAGGGCTCCCGTTCAATTTGGAAGCATCGGTCCCGCCAGCGCAGATTCCTTTTCCATCGCGCCGCTCGCGTTCGCCGTCCGCGGCCCGCGCCTGTGCCTATTCAGACTCTTCGGACCCAGGATGAAAGAGTGCTCGCCTGACGGAATCATCGCCATCGGCATCGACGCCCCGCACCCGTTTCCCTGAAATTGCTTTGACTCCAGCCAGTCGCACAATCTCGGATCGTGAATTTCCGGCTGGCCTTTCCAGAAATGCGGCTTCAGCCCGCACTGGATTCGCAGATGATCGAGTTCGAGATCGATGGTTTCCACGTTCTTCGGGAAATAACGGCGGACATTATTCACTCCAACATACAATCCTGTTATTCGATGTCCGTTCCACTGCGATCTGACTACCATAACCTACCTCCATCAAGGCGCCGATAAAATCGATCAACTAATAAATTCAGCCAAGGCAACTGCGGCACTGAAGGTACACTCCGCAACTCCTGCGGGGAAAACTTGGCAACATGCAAGGTCGAATCGCTTCCATCAAGACCTTCTCGAGCGATGCAGCCTTTGTGGGTGGAAAAATCAATACGGCAAAGAATCCGAAATTTGATGCCGCATTGTCACCGAAACTCACCCCCCAGCGAAGCCAGACCTCCGAGCCAACCCTTCCGCGAGAGAAAACTGCGTCCTCGCCCGCCGTGCGGGCGGATCTCACGTGAATCTTATGGTTCTAGTCACTTAGCCGGGTAGTTGAGTGTATGTGAGCTAGGGCAATTCTTCTCGAATCGTTCGAGTTCAATTGCCAGCCTCGATGACATCGCTCAAAACTCGATTGCACTGCTGACAGCAGTCTGAGAAGCGGTGCCGCCGGGTTTGAGATGCCTCAAGCCGATTGCGTATTCTGATTCCGCCCATCGGCTCATCGGTGCCGGTTCAGCAAGTGGAGAAGGAGAGAAGCCAACCTGAGTCGCCGAGCGTTCTGGTTGCGCTCTTCCCCTGCTTCTGGCCTGATATTGAGCCTGTTCCCGTTCAATGTCAAGCGCGCCAGGGCAAATCCTCAGGTAAATTCCCGTGCGCATTTCGGTACTTCGGTTAGTGAATCGATTAAGTGGTCGAACCCCGGGAAGTCTTCGCAACGTTTGCCAACGTCCGAGCCGAAATCGGACAATCGGAGAGGGATAAACTATGCATCGCAGAGAGTTCGTCACCATGGCTTCTGCCGCCGTCCTCGGTCGAGCGGTCACGCCGGCTTCGGCCCAATCCGATCTCGTGCCTCTGTTCCTTAAGCCCATGGATCTCGGACTCTTGATCGCTCCCTTCGATGATCCGGAGGAGCGCTTTCGCCGCGTGCGCGATCTTGGATTTTCCAATTGCTTCCTGTCTCTCGACGGCTATCTTGGAAAATTCACACCGGGGCTGGCCGCACAGTTCCGGGAATTGCTGTTGAGGAACCAGCTCATCGCCACCGCCGTGGAAGTCGTAGGCCCGCCTCCGCTTGTCTGGGATTTCCTGCATGGTCCAAGCACCATCGGCCTCATTCCTCCCTCCACGCGCGCCGCCCGCATCGATGCGCTGCGTCAGGTTTCCGACTTCGCCAGCCGCCTCGAAATCCCCCAAGTGCAGACGCACTGCGGCTTTATCCCCGAGGACCCCGCCAGCCCGCTCTATCCGCAGGCCGTCGAAGCCATTCGCACCGTGGCGCAGCATTGTCTCGCCAACGGGCAATTCTTCCTGATGGAGACCGGTCAGGAAACGCCCACAACCATGTCCCGTATGATCCGCGACGTTGCCATGCCCAATCTCGCTGTCGGTCTGGACACCGCCAACCTGATCCTTTATGGGAAAGCAAATCCTGTTGATGCCATCGATATTCTGGGGCCCCACATCCGCAGCCTTCACGCCAAGGACGGCCGCTGGCCCACCGACCC
>JASHUF010000455.1 GCA_030040175.1 Acidobacteriaceae bacterium | reverse complement strand
CCTCCGGGCGCTGAAAGGCGGGAATGTCGTCGAGGGGATCCGACTGCGGCGCGGGGCGGCCGAAGAGACGAGCAAAGAAACCCACGGCGCGGGGCGCTGGAGAGGCTTCGAGGCCCGCCTCCTGCGCGTGCAAGCCTTGGCGCTCAACGCGGAGCTCGGCGCGCTCCTGGCGCCAGTTGTGCCAGCGCTCCAGGGCGGCGCGAATGCGCAGCCAGTAATTCTCCAGGCTCTCCCTGAGGGTGTTGAAGCTGACGGCGGAGGCGAAGTAGACGCCGGCGAGGGCGAGCACGGCGGCGACCACCCATGCTCCCTGGACGTTGAGGTAATTGACCAGCAGGCCGGCCACGAGCGCGCCGACGACGCCTTCGGCGGGGACGAGATGGAGCCAGTGCCAGTGCCCGGGCATAAGGCCGAAAAGCGCGGGCAGAAAGGCCGCCGCGAGCAGGGTGCCGACCCAGCGCAAGAGGGGCGAACCGCCGGGGCGCGAGTGCATCCAGGACCAGCCGATGCCGCCGAGGCAAAGCGGCAGCAGAAAGGCGGTGAGGCCGAAGGATTGAAGCAGCAGATCGCTCGCGTAGGCCCCGAAGATGCCGATCCAGTTCCGTGCGGCGTGGGGAAAGACGGGATCAGCGGCGGTGTTGAGCGAGGGGTCAGTTGCGTGCCAGGTGGCGAGCGCGAGAAAGGCGAGGAGCGAGACGAGCAGAAGCAGGAGCCCCAGAAAGATGTTGAGCGGGCGGCTGTGCGTGGGCGAGAGAACGATGCGAATCGGCTTCATGAAGGTGCGGTTCCACTCGCCGGCTGCTGGACGGTGAAGACACAACAAGCCTCGGCCGGAAAAGCTCCCAGAGCAGCTTTATTATTTCGCGGTGCGCGGGGCGAGGACGGACGAAACGGAACGGGGGGAATCAGGGTGGGAAACAGTGGGGAATGGACACGGGGAAACCAGAAAGGCAACCGCAGATCCTTCGACTCCCTCCGCTGCGCTCCGGTCGCTCAGGATGACAGTGCTCAAATTGGGTTTGTGTCTTCCCGCCTCTTCTTAAAAAACGCGAAAGGATGGGGCAACGGTCGGGTCGAGACGATTTCGCGGCTGAGCGGGAAACCCGCGCGGTACTCCGGGCCTGAAGGCCGCGTGGTTCCTGCGCCGATTTCAGGGGCATGAATGCCCCTGCTCCCTCCCGGCGGATGGTGGATTCAGGATCACTCCATGTCGGCGCCGAAGACGGGGACGTTCTGGTCGAGCTTGAAGACGAGGGCCTGGGCGCGAAGGGTGTAGTCGGAATCGGCGAAGTGCTGCTTGAGGCGGTCGGCGAGGGCGCGGGCGTGGTCGCGGGCCTCGCCGGCCTTTTTGTCGTCGCCATTGGACTGAAACATGTCCGTGAGCACGGCCATGCGGTAGACGGCCTGGTAAAGGGCTTGCGCGGTGCGGGGTCCGTCGGGGTAGTCGTCGGCGTATTTCTCGTAATAGCCGGCCTCTTTTTCGGGGCAGCTCTCGGAGCCCTGCCAATCGCCGCAGAGCTTGTTGTCGATGAGATCGAAGGCGGCCAGGGCTGCCCAGCGCGTGCGCGGATACTGCTTAACCACCTTCTTGAGGTCGTCCTCCTCCATCTGCTCGCGCATGTAGGGGTCTTTTTCCTTGGCCGAAGGCAGCGAAGCGGCGTCGTTCTTCTCGAGCTGCCACTTGATATCGGCGGCGCGCCATGCGGCCTCCGGCGCCAGGGACGAGTTGGGAAACATTTCGTACAGGCGGCGATAAAGCAGGCGGGCGCTCTGGGCCGCATTGGCGGGGCCGCGCGGGTCGGAGGCGAGAGACTCTTCATTGGCGGCCGCGCCCATCAGGATCTGGTCGCCGCTGGGGGTGGTCTCCTCGACTACGCCCTTGGCCTCGATCCAGCCGGAGACGGGCGGGGTGGTCTCTTCGGTCTGCATCTCCGGTTGGTCGGGGCCGTGTTCTTCCTCGATGTCGGTGTTGGCGTAGACGCGCATCCAGGGACCGCTTTTTTCCGCCACAACCATTTCGCGGCCGATCTGCACACGGTCCACGCGCTGGGCACTCGAGTCGGGCTCAACGTAGAGCGGCGTGATGCGGAGCACGGTGGCGCGCGGGCCGGCCATGGGCTTTTCCAGCTTGGAGCCGTTTTGGGCGGCGATGGCCGGCAGGGCGCAGGCAAGGAGCAGGGCGGTCAGGAGCAGGCGAGCGGGGAGTGGATGGTGCTTCATAGGCCAAGAAAATGATAGTCCAAAGAGATGGACGGGATTTGGGGACCGAGGTTAGGAGTGCCGCGGGTATTCGGTTTCCATTTCTTTCGTCCGCCGCGGCAGAAACGCGAAAGGATGGGGCAACGGTTTCTTACGGTCCACCTCGCAAAAAAAGCAGCCGAGGCGTGCGCGTTCAGGATGCGGTGAGGATTTGGGCCAGCAGCGCGGGGTCGACGTTGCCGCCGCTGACGATGGCGACGGCTTTTTTGTAAGGCGGCAGCTCGTGGGCGTGAAAGAGGAGCGCGGCGGAGGCGACGGCTCCGGAGGGCTCGGGGACAAGGCGGGTGGCGGCGACGATGGCCCGCATGGCGGCACGGATTTCGGCTTCAGTCACGGTAAGGATGCCGTCGACGTGGGCCTGGATGTGAGCGAAGTTGCGCTCGCCCACGCTCTGCGTGCGCAGTCCGTCGGCAATGGTGCGGCTGGTGAGCTCGGCGCCCCAGGTAACAATGCGGCCGGTGCGGAAGCTCTCCGCGGTGTCGGCGGCAAGCTCGGGTTCGACGCCGAAGACGCGTGCGGGCGGGCGAAGGTTTTTGACGGCCGTGGCCACGCCGCCCAGCAGGCCGCCGCCGGAGACGGGCGCGAGGACAAGATCGACCTCGGGCAGCTGCTCG
>JASHUF010000454.1 GCA_030040175.1 Acidobacteriaceae bacterium | reverse complement strand
GGTCACCCATCGCGACCTGAACCGCCAGGATTGCCTCGACGCGACCGACGCGCTGACCGAAGAGATCGAGTCAGGAATGAAAACGGCCAGCGTCGATTGATGCTGGCCGCTTCGATTGCGCTTTGTCCGCGCCTTTGCCTCACAGATCGTAATAGAGGAAGAACTCGTAGGGCGCGGGACGCAGGTTCACGGGAGCAAGCTCGCGCTCGCGCTTGTAGCTGATCCAGGTTTCGATCAGGTCCTCAGTGAAGACGCCGCCTTCGAGCAGAAACTCGTGGTCCTTCTCGAGCGCGTTGAGGACCTCGCCCAGGGAGCCGGGCGTGCTCTTGATCTTCTTGGCTTCGTGCGGCTCGAGCTCGTAGAGGTCCTTGTCCAGCGGCGCACCGGGATCGATCTTGTTCTTGATGCCGTCGAGACCGGCCATGAGCAGCGCCGGAAAACAAAGATAGGGATTGGTGGAGGGATCGGGACAGCGGAACTCGATGCGCTTGGCCTTGGGGCTGGTGGAGTACATGGGAATGCGGCAGGCCGCGGAGCGGTTGCGCTGGGAGTAGGCCAGGTTGACCGGAGCCTCGAAGCCGGGAACCAGGCGGCGATAGGAGTTGGTGGTGGGTGCGGCGATGGCCAGCAGCGCGGGCGCGTGCTTGAGCAGTCCGCCGATATAGTATTTCGCGGTCTGGCTGAGCAGCGCGTAGCCCTTCTTGTCGAAGAAGACGTTGGTGTCGCCTTTCCACAAGCTCTGGTGCACGTGCATGCCGGAGCCGTTGTCGCCGAAGAGCGGCTTGGGCATGAAGGTTGCCGTCAGGCCGTGCTTCTTGGCGACCATGCGGATGATGTATTTGTAGTTGAGCAGATTGTCGGCCATGCGGGTGAGGGTGTTGAAGCGCATGTCGATCTCGCACTGGCCCGCGGTGCCCACTTCGTGGTGGTGCACTTCCACCTTCACGCCCATATCCTTGAGTGCGAGGATGATCTCCGAGCGGATGTCCTGCAACTGGTCTGATGGCGGAACGGGGAAGTAGCCTTCCTTGTGGCGCAGCTTGTAGCCGAGATTCGGGCTTTCTTCGCGGCCGGTGTTCCAGATGCCTTCGTTGGAATCGACAAAGTAGTAGCCGCTGTGCGCGGTCTGATCGTAGCGCACGTCGTTGAAGAGATAGAACTCGGCCTCCGGGCCCCAGTAGCTGGTGTCGGCGATGCCCGTCTTCTTTAGATAGGCTTCGGCTTTCTGCGCTACGTGGCGCGGATCGCGCGTGTAGGGGTCGCGGCTGATGGGATCGATTACGTTGCAGATGATGTTCAGCGTGGGAACCGAGAGAACGGGATCCACAACGGCCGTCTCCGCGTCCGCCACCAGCAGCATGTCGCTCTCGTGAATCTGTTGGAATCCGCGGATGCTCGACCCATCGAATCCGATGCCATCGCTGAACAAGTCGTCCTCAAGGTCTTCCACGGGAATTGAAAAATGCTGCCACATGCCGGGAAGATCGATGAAGCGCAGATCGACGATTTTCACTCCGGCATCCTTGGCGAGCTTTTTCACGTCATTGGGCGTGCGTGGCATAGTGCTTCTCCTTTCCGTCTCAGGTTGCGCGTGACAGAGTTGGTGGCGCCGGCGAGAGACGAAGCGCAGCAGAGACGCGCTCTAGGGAAGAGGATGGCACCCCGAGGTCCGCACAAAAGACTGCCCCGGATCGCCGCTCGCCAGTGAGGGACTGCAGATTGTGTTCGCGGAGTTCGCGGGCCGCGACCCGGTTAATGGAATCGCCCTGGGTTGAGAGGTTGCGCGCCTGGCGAATGCAGGGGAGTGCAAGACAGGCACGCGGCTGCGATGAAGTTTTTCGGTGGCGCAAAAAGCGAGTGGAGAACTTCGCAAGCAATCTACCACCCGCGCCGGAAGTGCAGCAACTCCTAAGCAGAAAAGCATGGGGAAGCAGCGAGCTCCCGCCGCTTCCCCGTGCTGATTGGCTTTCCCGGCCTTCCCTCCGTTGCCGGCGCGGCGCCGGCGGAGAGCAGCAGGAAAAGCGAAGACGCGAACCAGCGCCGGCTAAACCAGCTCGGGCACCTGCACCGACTCGACCGTCTTCCAGATGCGCGCGACGATCTGGTAGGGATCGGCCTCGGAGTTCGGGCGGCGATCCTCGAGGTAACCGCGGTAGCCGTTGCGGATGAAGTTGACCGGCAGACGGATGGAGGCGCCGCGGTCGGAGAGCCCGTAGTTGAACTTGTCGATGGACTGGGTCTCGTGCAGGCCGGTGAGGCGCAGGTGGTTGTCAGGCCCGTACACTTCAATGTGCGCGGAGATGTTGTTCCCGAAGGCCGTCATCAGCGCATCAAAGTACTCCTTGCCGCCCGTTTCGCGCAGCAGCCTGGTGGAGAAGTTGGTGTGCATGCCGGAGCCGTTCCAGTCACCGCGGATGGGCTTGCAGTGAAGCTGCAGGTCGACCTCGTATTTCTCGCACAGGCGGGCCATCAGGTAGCGCGCCACCCAAAGGTCGTCGGCGGCCTTGTGCGAGCCCTTGCCGAAGATCTGGAACTCCCACTGGCCCTTGGCCACTTCCGCATTGATGCCCTCGTGGTTGATGCCGGCGTGGAGACAGAGATCGAGATGCTCTTCGACGATCTGGCGCGCCAGGCTGCCCATGTACTTGTAGCCCACGCCGCAGTAATAGGGGCCTTGCGGCGCCGGATAGCCTTCCTCGGGGAAACCCAGCGGGCGGCCGTCTTTATAGAGGAAATATTCCTGCTCGAAGCCGAACCAGAGGTCGGGGTCGTCGGGAGTGGCGGC
>JASHUF010000048.1 GCA_030040175.1 Acidobacteriaceae bacterium | reverse complement strand
GCGCCACCGTTGCCGGTGATCAGCCGGCCCAGGAACTGAAACAGGTTAGGATTGTGGCCCACGGCGAGCACACCTTCGCGGTCGGCATAGGCGGCCACGAAGGATTGAAAGTCGATGTAGCTGCCGCTGGGAGCCAGCGCCGCGCTGACTTCGACCTTGGCGTCGTAACCCAGCTCCGTGCCCACAAATTGAGCCGTTTGCAGGCAACGCTTCAAAGGACTGGAGGCGATGACATCAATCTGTACCTTGAGCGCGCTCAGCACGCGCGCCATGAGCACACATTGTTCTTTTCCTTCTTTCACCAGGCCGCGTTTGGCATCGAGAACGGGGTTGCCGCGGAACGCACCCGCGTTGGCGTGGCGCATGAGGTAGAGGATCATAAAGTCCGGTGCGGCGAGACGAAGAACGGCAAATCGGCCGGCGCCTGAAATTTCGATTTTAACATGTCTTTAACATTTGATTGTGCGGCGCCGGAGAGGACGAAATCGCGATCCGGCGCCTTGAAGGGGCGCCGGAGGCGGGGTGTGGGAGAAAAAGTGGGGAGTTCGGCCCAAGCCGTATTGACATATAGAGCCGGCAATAATGTTTGGAAATTTGGAAATTAGGCGCCGTACGGGCGTAAGAAGGAAAAGCAACCGCAGATCCTTCGACTCCCTCGCGCTTGTGCTCGGTCGCTCAGGATGACAATCTCATCCTCACGCTCAGGATGACAAACTCATCCTCACGCTCAGGATGACGGTCTCATCCTCACGCTCAGGATGACAAACCCTCTATTTTCCGCCTGCCCCGATGCCGATACAGCCTAGGCCTAGAACTTGCAGGAGAGCCCGAGCAGCGGCGTGGGCCGGCTGCGCAGCCCTGCGTTGATGAGCTGGGTGAGAACATTGGCCGAGAATACGATGGACTTTCCCGGAGTCCATTTGAAGCCGGTACTGAGGTTGCTGATGGAGTAGCTGGAGTTTACGACCTGGCTCGAGGGCAAGGTCAAAGGCGTATTGCTGCTGCCCGTGGTCACGGTGAGGGGAATCGTGGTGCGCTCGTAGATGGGCGCGTTGAGATACTGATCGCCCAGAACATCTACGGCTACGGTGAAGGACTTGGCAAGGGACGAGTCAGCGCCAAAATCGAACTCCACGCCCCCGGGAAGCGATTGATTGGCGCCGAACTTGTCCGTGGGGTTGTACAACTCCGTCGTGGTATTCCAGCGGTAGCCGATCCGGGCGTGGGGAGAAATCCGGTGGGCGAGATAGGAATAAACGGTATACAGATCGAATCCCCAGGAGCCGGAGCCGAGAAAATTCAGGTCGTCGCCGGTGGGTGTGCGCACCGTCAATCCTCCGGAGAAGGTCGCGCGCTCGCCGCTCCACAGCTCCCCTTTGCCATTGAAGGTGATGTCGCCGACCCCGGTGGCTGTTCCGGCGGCGTGCGGGATCGAGTTGGTGATGGGCCCGTAGGCTACATTGCTGCCGGTGTTCTGAACGTACGATTGAGAGTTATTGGCCGAGGCTCCGAGGGATACCCGCTCGAAGGGGACGATGACCGACAGATCCACCCGGTTGCTCACGCCGACGGTGGCCACACCCACAATTTGATCCATACGGAACGAAAGATTGGTGGATTCGCTGGTGTAGGTGGTGCTGAGGGGATTGTTGGTGCCCGGATAGTAAGCGGTCTGGCTGTAAGCGAAGGGCAAGGTGCCGAGGGAGATGCCGTCGATATCGGTGAACACATACTGGCTTGCGGTGGCGCCGAGGAAGACTTTGCCTCTCCCGATCACCTGCGCGCGGTCTACAAGGATGGGGCCGAGATTGGTGAACGTCTCCGGCACTCCAGCCTTGTAGACTTCAACGGTGCCCGCTGAAGCGCTGGCCAGCGGGAGCTGGCTCAACTGTGTGGCAATCGCGGTGTTGATCGCGGTTGCGGTCACGGTTGCGTTCTGCTCCACCGACGAGCTGCCGCCGAGCGAAGAGGCATTCGACAACGCGCCGGTCGAGAACGGGAATTCGCACACAAGCTTCTGCGCGGCCGCGCCGCTGTTACAGTTGATCTGCGCCATCGCGGCGGAAGCCGACATGGCGGTGAGAAGAAGCAATTGCAGCGTGTGTCGTTTCATTGATCTCCCTCAACGTGAACTCAGTCTGAGGCGCTTCGGAGTTCATCAGAAACCCTGAGCGCAATTTTCCGCGCCTAAAGAACCGTGACCACCACCGGGAGCACCGCGTCATCGGTGTTGCCGTTGTTGTCAGTGCCCTGCACCAGCAGGAAGTAGGTGCCGGGCGGGGTTGTGCCCTTCGAAGATGTCGTGGTCGAGCTGTTGGGAGTGAAGGACCCTCCGCAGCCCATGGCCTGGAGAGCCGCGATGCCCACGGCAACGATGACCAGGAGGCGGAAGAGACCCGACCGGAGCGCCTTTCGTCCACGCAGGATCCCGAGCAGCCCGAAGATCGGGATGCCGAACAGCCCTGCCACCAGCAGGTCCGATTGCGGGTGGCTGGTTGCCGGCGTGTTCTGACCCGTGATGGTTCCGTTGGTATTCACCGTAAACTGCCATGTGCCCGCGGCTGTGCCCGCGGCAAAGCTGGAGCAGCTTACGCCGAAGCTGGACGGACTCTCGGTGGATTCAGTGCCCGAAACCGCAATCAACGGACAACTCAGATTCGACAAAGTTAATCCGGAGGGGAAGACGACCGTGCCCGTGCCCGGCGTTCCCGAAACCACGGTAAGGGTGCTGGAGGCGGGCAGGACGTCGGCGGTGAAGGTGCTGGTTCGCTCGATTCCGGTGGTGGTATCGGTTGCGGTTATGGTGTAGGTGTAGACGCCCGAGGCCACGCTCGATCCGGTGGCGTCAATCACGACGCTGACGGATCCGGTGCCGCCGGGCACGACCGAAAGCGTGCTTTGGGCGAGTTCACAGGCAGGAGCGCCGGCCGTCGTGGCCGGAGCCACGGCAGCGGTGACCGCGCAGGCAATCGATGCCGTGCCGCTGTAGTTGCCGGATGAGGTCGAAGACAGCGTGATGGCCGCGAAGGGATCGTTGGCCGTGCTGGAACCGACGGTGACCGGCACACCGGCAGAGCCGGACAGCACGGTCTTCACCACGACGGAGTAATCTTCCACGTCCTCCTGAACGGTGCTGGTGCTGGAGCTGTAATTCAAATCCGAGCCGTACGTGGCCGTGACCGTGTTGCTGGAGCCATCGACAAATCCCGCCGCGGAGGTGGTGGTGACGCACGTAGCCAGGCCGGAGCTCGGGCTAAAGGCCTGGGAGCCGGCCGCACAACTGAGGCTGGTTCCGTTGACGGTGAACGTGACCGTTCCGGAAAGCAAAACGGGCGCTGCGGAGGGAGGAGAAATCGCGGTGGTTCCCGAGCTCGAAACCTGGTAAGGCGTAACCGTTGCGGTGAACCTTACCGTGCCGCCCACGATGGCAGTTGCCGCGCTCGAAGTGATGGAGACGCTGCTTGGGGCCGGAGCCATGATCTGGGTTGCGGTGGCTGTTCCGACCGTAAAGTTCGCGTCCTTGACGTAGGTGGCCGTGATGGTATGGCTTCCCGCCGTCACGTTAGGATCCACGCAGGATGCCTGCCACGTGGTGGCACCTGACTGCGTCACGCTAACGGGATTAGAGGGACTCGTGGAAGAAGAACAATTGATCAGTCCCGGGGATTTCAGTGCGCTATCCGTGAATTGCACCGCGCCCTTGGGCGTGGCGCTGCCGCCCGGAGCGGTGATTACGGCGGTAAAGGTCAAGCCCGTGTTGACTGTGGAAGAACTGGCCGACGAGCTCAACGACATGGAGGCACCAGCCGCGCTGACGGTCTGGGTTAAAGCGCCGCTGCTGCCGGTGAAGTTCGGGTCAGTCGCGGAGGGAGCCATGCCGTAGTACGCAGTAATTGCGTGCGAACCCAGACCCAGCGTCGACGTGGCGCATGTGGCTACGCCGGTGCCGCTGCCGCTCAGGGTGAGCGATCCGCCGCCTGCGCAAAGGGCGACCGGCGCATTCGCCGTGCTGCTGCCCTGCGGCGTGAAGGTGTCCTCAAAGACCACGGCGCCCGACGACGACAGAGTTGTGCTGCCCGCCGGATTGGGAGTGACCGTTGCGGTGAGGGTCACCGGCGTGTTGACTGCGGAAGGATTCACAGAAGACACGAGGATAAGGCTCGTGGATCCCTGAGCAATGGCTTGCTTCAGGGTGCCGCTGCCGCTAAGGAAGTTTGAGTCGCCGCTGTAGTTGGCGGCGACGCTATAGGACCCGGCGGTCAGGTTGGTGACGGTGCAGGTCTCGACGCCGGACGGGGGCAGGCTTGCGGCGGGGCAGATCGTGCTCGCACCCCCTCCCGCGGTAGGCGTGGCCGTGAAGGTGACCGTTCCCGAGGGAACAGTTGTTCCCGGATAGGCCGGGGCCACGGTGGCTTGGAAAGTTACAGGCTGGTTAACCGTGGGCGTGGACGAGGTGGAACTGAGGACAAGGCTGGTTGTGGTTGCGGCCTGCTTGACGACTTGATTGGAAGCCAAATTACCGCTATTGGAGCTGTAGTTGCTGTCACCGGAATAATTGGCTGCGATGGTGTGGCCGGGGGACGC
>JASHUF010000453.1 GCA_030040175.1 Acidobacteriaceae bacterium | reverse complement strand
TGCTCAAGCCGCATGTTGCGCAACCCCCTCCGACTTTGCCAAACTGGCCAGGGCTGGCAGTGATGGTTCTCCACTTTCTCATTCAAGGCCGCGTGCAGGGCGTGGGCTTCCGCTGGTTCGTGCAGCGCGAGGCCGGCGAGCTCGAGCTGCGCGGCTGGGTGCGCAACACCGAAGACGGCCACGTGGAAGTGCTTGCCGCCGGCGAGCCTGCCGATCTCGACGAGCTGCGCCTGAGCCTCAAGCGCGGCCCGCGCGGCAGCCGCGTCGATCGCGTCATCGAGCACACGCTCGTCGAAAGCGAGGCCGAAGGTCTCGAATCCTTTCGCATTGAAGGCGTCTGGTAGCGATGCAGTGGACAGTGGTCAGAATTCATAGCTGCACAGAAAGACTGTCCACTGGTCGCTGTTCACTGAAAACCGGCCACTATAATTTGCAATGAGCAGTTGTTTATGAGCAGGGTTTCGTTGCCCGGATCTTTTACTGCGCGCAAGAACTGGCCACTGATCACTGACCTGGAGGAGCCGAACGCCGCATGCCCCACGACTCGAAGCGCGTAAACGTAGAAGACCTGAAAAAACTGGTGCGGACGGTGCCCGATTTTCCCAAGCCCGGCATTCTTTTTTACGACATCACCACGCTGCTCAAGGACAAGACCGGCTTCGCGCAGTTGATCGACGCGCTGGCGGCGCATTACATCGAACGCAAGATCGATCTCGTGCTCGGCATCGAAGCGCGCGGCTTCATCTTCGGGCCTGCGCTCGCGTACCGGCTTAATGCCGGATTCGTTCCCGTGCGCAAGCCGCGCAAATTGCCGGCTCCTGTTGCGCGCGTTACCTACGATCTCGAGTACGGCTCCGACACGCTCGAAATTCACATGGACGCCATCGCCCCGGGCCAGAGCGTGGTGCTGGTGGACGACCTGCTCGCCACCGGCGGCACCATGGAAGCCACGGTCAAGCTGGTCAAGCAGCTGGGCGGCAAAATTGCCGGTCTCGCCTTTGCGGTTGAGCTCGATTTTCTGAAAGGCCGCGAACGCTTCAGCGAGTACGACGTCTTCAGCCTGCTCCACTACGACGAGTAGCAGACTGACCCGAGGGGCCATCCTCTCCCGATTGACTCGATCACAAACTGCGGTGTGAGATATGATAAGTACCAATTCCCCCTTGGCAATCCTCGCAGGAGCCCAAATTGAACCTCGAAGGAAGATTCATCGGTTGGGCCGGACTGGTGATCGGACTTCTCAGCCTGATCCCGGTTTTTCTACCTGCTCCGATGCAAGTCAAGATGCTCGTCGCGTTGGTTCTCGCCCTGTTGGTGATTGCGGCTGCGATACTCATTCTCGCCAACCGTGGGCCGAATTACCGAACCGTGCTGCTCAAGAGCTCGCTTTCGATCAGCGATAAGGAAGGTAAACTGGCTAAACTCCGGCGCGAGCAAACAATACGCTCGCGCATCGCATCCCTCGAAGGAATCTGGTGGCACGACATTGTTTTCAACGGCGATATCTCTAACCCAACTGCCAATGGTCAGCCCCCTGCTCAAACCAAGGAAATGGGAAAAACAGTTTCCTACTATTGCGCGCTCAAGCCGCCGGTTTCACGAGGTGAAGCAAGGGACATCGTTTGGACTATCGATTTTCACGACGCGGTGAAGGAAAAGAGCGAGTCACTTCTTCAGGACATCATCCCGTGGACAGACAAGGTAATCCTAGAGGTCAGTTTCCCGGCTGACCGCCCATGCCGAAACCCCACCCTGCACCTGCAAGTGGCCGGAACCTTTGTGCGTAATTTATCGAAGCCTAAGATGACGCCCGACGGAAGGAGTCTGGTTGCGGAAATTCGGAAGCCGAAGGCGGGGTATGTCTATTCTTTAAACTGGGAATGGTGATCCCCAGTCCCGGTCACCTCGCGCGAATCCGATAGATCGTTGAGCTTACTTCGACTGAATCTTGCGCATGTCAACCTCTCACTCCGTTACTCATCGACCAGCTACAGTCTTAGCTTATCACGTAAAGCCTTTTGCCGCGTCTGGACTCAACTAATCGAGAACCAACCACTCACGAACTTTAGATGACTTTGGCCGCTTATTCGATCCGGTCCCCCGGGCGGGAGTTCGCGCATCTCCGGTAGCCATTTGAATTCAAATAGCTTAATCTGTAGATCCGTCCGCTTCCGGATGACTCAGAGTTTCAGTCATCGCATTACCCTCCTCAGCCACGGTCTGCGCATCGGCGAACCGGTAGCCCACGTACACGTCGGTCAGCAGATAGAGCGGATTCGAGGGATCGTCCTCGATCTTCTTGCGCAACTGGCGGACGAAGGTGCGCAGATACTCCACTTCTTCGCGGCAATCGGCGCCCCACACCGCGGTGAGCAGCTTGGCGTAGGTCACCACGCGGCCGGCGCGGCTCATCAGGCAATGGAGGATGTCGAATTCCTTGCGCGTGAGCCGGATGTTCTCGCCGCGCCTGGTCACCGAGCGCTTCAGCGGATCGAGGCGGATCTCGCCGATCTCGATGGGCGCGTCCTCGGCGCGCGCCGGCGCGCGCACGCGGCGCACGGCGGCGCGGATGCGCGCAAGCAGCTCCCGCGTGCTGAACGGCTTGGTCACGTAATCGTCGGCGCCCAGCTCCAGCGCCTCCACCTTGTCCTCTTCCTCGTCGCGCACCGTGAGCATGAGCACCGGCAGCCGCGGCGCGAAGGCGCGAATGCGGCGCAGCGTCTCAATGCCGCCGATGCCGGGCATGTTCACGTCGAGCAGCACCACATCGTGCGCGGATGCGCGCAGCGTCTGCAGCGCCTCTTCGCCGCGCGACACCTCGGCCACCTGAAAGCCGAGCTCCACCAGCGGCGGGCGCAGCGCCCTGCGGATGGCCGGTTCGTCATCGACCACAAGAATGCGGATGGCTTGCTGGTTCATGAGGAGTTTCCCTTCTCGATTGTGGTCGGAATGGCCGCGAAGAACGCCGTTCCCTCCTGCTCGTCACTGGTCACCCACACGGATCCGCCGTGAATCATGGCCACCCGCTTGGCCACGGAGAGGCCGATGCCCGTGCCCGAGGCGCGGTTCGAATAATTGGAGGAACGGTAGTAGCGGTCGAAGATGCGCTCGCGGTCCGCCATGGGAATGACCGGCCCGTAGCTGTGCACGGAGAAAATCGCTTCCGCCTTGGCGAGGAAGACGCGAATGGTGATGGTGGTGCCGAAGAGCGAGTACTTGCATGCGTTGTCAATGTACTGCGTAAGCAGCATGATCATCAACTGCCGGTCGCAGCAGAGCACCAGGCCCTCGTCTTCCAGGACCACGGAAACCTTCATGCTGGCCAGCCGCTCTTTCATATTGGCAAGAACCTCCTCGATGATCCCTCCCACTGCGGCCGGCTCGGCGTGGATGGTCACTTCGCCCGCGTCAAGGCGCGCCGTGGTGAGCAGGCGCGTGGTCAGCTCGCTGAGCGCGCCCGTTTGCTCGTTGATGAGTGTTACAAGCTCCGACTGGCCGGCGGAAAGCTTGCCCATCTCCACCAGTCCCGTGGAGGCCGCGCGAATGGCCGTGAGCGGCGTCTTGTAGGCGTGCGCCAGCGAGTCGAGAACCGTAGAGCGAAGCTGCTCCGTGCGCCGCTCGGTCTCGATGCGGCTCTCGTTGGCAAAGGCGCGGTAGCGGTCGAAGGTGATGGCGATCAGCGAGGCGATGGCGTTGTTGGTCAGCGGGCCGGTATCGCCGCGCACCACCAGGCTGCCCACGGGAACCGTGCCCAGCCGCACCACGCGGCGGCCGATGCCGGTCTCGGGATCGTCGTTGGAGGTTTCGAAGTAATACACATTCTGCGCCAGCTCCAGCGGATCCTGGCTCCAGTAGCCGGCCTGGTACACCTCGTGCAGATCGGCGTCGAAGACCGCGACCGCTTCCAGCGCGAAGATTTCGTGCACCAGCTCGGCCAGCTCCTGTCCCGGCTCCACGTGCAGGTTCATCTGCAGCGTGCGCCGCGTGAACTCGTACAGGTCGTGCATCTGCCCGCCCCACCGCTCGGCCTCGCGCGCGTGACCGGTCACGCGCGCCGAAAGCCGGCTCACCGTGAGCGCCACCAGTACGAACACGAGTACTTTCACGGTGTTCGCCGGGTCGGCGGCCATGGCCAGCTGCGTTTGCCGCGCGCTGAACAGCGCCTGTACCGCGACCGCGCCCAGAGAGACAACCACCGCCTGCCAGAAACCGCACAGCAGGGCCGTAAGAATCACGATGAGCAGGAAGAGCAGCGCCGAAATGGGCCACAGCCAGCTCGACCAGTGCGCCACGGCCGCAACCAGGACCACGATCACGATGCCCAGTGTGCACTCCAGCGTAAACAGGAGCACGCGCATGCCGGAGCCGCGCGAGCGCCGGGAGAAAACCGTGCGCACAGGGATCGATCGCTGAGCCAAGCAGCTTACCCGCTTTCGTTCTTTTCAAATGGAGTCCGGAAAAACTTCACGCCCGCGCATGGGAAAAACGCGCGCGAGGCAAATCCATCTGCGCAGTGCACGCTTTGCCTGGCGCCACCCGCGGAGACACTTGTTCCTGGCCGTTTGGTTCGCGCAGAAAGCCGGAAACAAAATTCTATCAGGTTCTTCATTGCATTTTCATGCGCACCATGCCATCGGTCCCGTTTTTCCCGTGCGGTGAACTTAAGACCCCGTGAGCAAAGGAAATAGCCGTCAAGCAAAGACCAAGCGATTGCGCGCTGCCACGCCTGCCGCCGGCAAAAACTTTTTTCATTCCTCATTTTATTTTTATGCATCGTTTGCATTACTAATGCTAGCCAGTCTAACCCGACTCACCAACTGAACCAAAGACAACGCGATTACCGAAGGCGGCTCAAAGCACGCAGGGGCGTGGTGCGCTCGCGCAGCAAAGCCGGCCAATCGTGAACAGCTGAAGTGTGCTTATTAGGGCTGGCCGCTTCATTCCGAGTGCCAACAACCTGGATTTTTCCATTTGGAGGGAGAGTGCCGATGAAATTGAGACTCAGTCGCATCCTGCAGGCAGCGGCGGCAGCCGCCATGGCAGCCGCGCTCATGGCCGCCGCTCAAACGCCCGATCCTTCATCCGCTTCTGCGCCGGCAACCGCGGCGGCGCCCGCAGCCCAGGCTCCTGCGGCGCAGGCTCCAGCCGCACCCGCGGCCGCTCCGGCGCCGGCGCCGTTGAAGTTTCCCTGGAAGGTCGGCCCCATGGCCGTGACCGGATTCATCGACGGCTACTACACCGAAAACAACAACCATCCCACTGACTCCGCCAACGGCCAGCTGAATGATCTTTACAATTTCAACGACCGCGCCGATGCCGTCGAGCTGAGCGCCCTCAAGCTCACCCTCAACCACGATCCCGCACCTGTGGGTGCGCATTTCGATTTCATTTACGGCCGCACCAACGGCCTGGTGAACGCCGGCCTGCAGGGCAATTACATCGAGCAGGCGTTCATCAGCGTCAAGCCGCCCGCGGCCAAAGGTTTTGAGGCCGACTTCGGCAAGTTCGTCACCTCGGCCGGAGCAGAAGTGATCGAAGCCAAGGACAACTGGGATTACTCGCGCTCGCTGCTCTTTTCCTGGGCCATTCCTTACTTCCACACCGGCCTGCGCACCTCCATGCCGGTCTCGAAAACGGAGACCATCGGCGTGCAACTGGTCAACGGCTGGAACAACGTGACCAAGAACGACGGCTGGATCACGGTGGGCCTCACCAGCGCCTACGTGAAGACCAAGTACACCTGGAACCTGAACTTCTATACCGGCCCCGAACACGCAACCCCTGCGCACGGCTACCGCAACCTTGTCGACACAGAGTTGCTGCTCACGCCAAACACAAAGTTCAACGCCTACATCAACTACGACTATGGCGCCAACCAGGACGCCATTGTGGGCACGGCGCCTTACACCACCGGCGACAACAAGCTCAACCAGTGGCAGGGCGTGGCCTTGGCGCTGCACGAGCAGTTCTCCGCCACCATGGCCATCGGCGCGCGCTACGAATACTTCGACGACGAGAACGGCTTTGCCACCGGCGCCGTCCAGCACCTGAACGAGTTCACCGGGACTTACGAGTACAAGCCGCCCAAGCTGCCGCAGAGCCTGGTGTCGCGCCTCGAGTATCGCCACGATCAGTCCAACGAACCGTTCTTTCACAAGAGCAGCAGCGAATTTGTGGACGGACAATCGACCGTCACCCTCGGTCTGATCCTCGTCCTGCAGCCGCACCAGTAAGAATTGCAATTCTTTATTTCGTCCTGATGAGGGCAACGATACCCTCATCAGCACGGGAACCCCAAACGGGAGGCCGGAGAAGAGAACGCGGACCAGTCTTACCGGACCTTTCACGCAACTCACGGCGCGCGGAAACAGCCGCCGGGAACAGCCATCGGAAACCCAACTCTTCAGGAGAATGCTCATGGCAGATCACAAAGGACCTCAGATGCAGGCCACCCTGGGCCTAACCGGGTTGACTGCAAACGCAATGGCTCTCATCGCCCCCGGCGCTTTCCTCTGGCTCACGTTCTTCATCCAGGCTAGCACCGGCGTCGCCGGCCAGCCCTCCACTGCGCCGGCCATGTGGCTCGGAATCTTCCTTTCCCTGCTGCTGTGCCTGGCTACGGCTGTAGCCTACGCGGAA
>JASHUF010000452.1 GCA_030040175.1 Acidobacteriaceae bacterium | reverse complement strand
GACACGCCTCCGGCCGCGGTCAAACTCTGCGAATATTCGGTGCCGGCCGTCCCTTGCGGAAGCGACGTCGTACTCACAGCCAGGACCGGATTGACGGTGATGCCCAACTGCGCCGTTGCCGTATCTGCATCGGAATCCGTCACCTGAACGGTAAATGTGGACACGCCCGCGGTGGTCGGCGTTCCCGAGATCATGCCCGTGCTCGAAAGCGTGATTCCGGCCGGAAGCGACCCGGCGATCCTGGTCCAGGTGTATCCGGTGCCGCTGCCGCCCGTGGCCGAGAGCGTCTGCGAATAGGCCACTTCCACCACGCCCTGCGGCAGGGTGGATGTGGATATTTTGAGCGCGGTGCTGTTGACGATGATGGTAAGACTCTCACTCTGGGAGTCGCCGTAGGCGTCGGACGCGGTGACGGTAAAGGTGCTCGTTCCCGCCGTTGTCGGCGTGCCGGAGATGGCGCCGGCAGAGGACATCGTCAGTCCGCCCGGCAAAGGCGTGGCGGCGGCGACCGCGTAACTGAGGGCTCCGGCGCCGCCGGTTGCGCTCACTGTTTGCGAATAGGCAACGCTCACCGCCCCCGCGGGCAGAGAGACCGTGGTAAAGGTAATCGCAGGCGCAGCAGCGATCGCGATGGAAAGATTCTGGCTGCCCGTGTCGCCGTAAGCATCGGACGCTGTGACCGTGAATTTGGCCGTTCCAACGCCTGCCGCCGTAGGCGTGCCGGAGATGGCGCCGGAGGAGGACATCGTCAATCCGGCGGGCAGGGCGCCGCCGGTGACTTTGTATGTGAGCGCTCCCGCCCCGCCGGTGGCCGTCACCGTTTGTGCATAGGCGGTGCCGACCGACCCCGCGGGCAGAGACGCGGTGGTAAAGGCAATGGGAGGGGCTGCGGCAACAGTAATGCTGAACTCCAGGCTGAAGGTCAGTGCCGGTGAACCTGAGTCCGTGAGCGTGATCGTAAAGTCCTCGGAGCCGGAAGCCGTAGGGGTCCCGGTAATGGTTCCTGCGCTGGAACTGAGGATGAGCCCCGCAGGCAGCGAGCCCTGGGTAATCGTCCATTTATAGGGAGTGACTCCGCCTGACGCGGTCAGAGTCACGGAATAGGTGGATCCCACCATGCCGCCCGTCAGCGGGCCCGAGGCGGTTCCGATGGTGGGAGGAACGACTATGGTCAGCGTCACAGTGCCGGTGACGCCGCCCTTGGCGTTGGAGGTTGCCGTAATGGTGACCGTGAACTGTGCGGTAACGCTGGCCGGAGCCGTGTAAGTAACGGAAGTTGAGGTGCTGTTGGACAGCGTGCCGCATGTTCCCACGGAGCAACTGATCGACCACGCGACTCCGGCATCGGTCGAGTCGTTGGAAACCGTGGCGGTGAGAGTGACGGAATCACCCTGATCGAGGGAGGTCGCGGACGGGATGCCGATCGTCACGGTGATGGCTTTGTGGCCATTGCCCCCGCATCCGCTCAGGGAAATCAAGCTCAGAACGAGGAGCCAGACGCCGAGCCCAAGGCGCCGATAAGGGCGCGAGCCCGGGTTCGGAAATTGCGCGGGGCCGGCGCCGGATCGAGAGATCACGGGTGGTTTGGCAGTCTCAGGCGAAGTTCGGCGAAGCGTGACCAGCCGAACCGCTGTGGACAGAACCTCGGGGAATCCTGAGCTCTCGCTCCAAGTCATGGTGCCCTCCCTTGATCCGAGAGCTGATTTGACCTCAGCTCCTTAGTTAGAAAATCTGAAGTTGCCCGGTTGATGCCCTTCAAGGTGTTCCCGCGATCGGCCTCGCGTGGAGACGCAAACCCTGATCCCGGCCAGAAGGCAGAGCCTTCCGCTCTTGATCGGGAAGCGGCGCCTGATACCGCAGCGAGTTAACCGCTTAGAAATAACCGGCTCACTTTAGGTATGCGTAATTTCGCCTGAAGGGGGCTCAGGAAAATGCAGCCGGTATTTTGGTTTCTTGCTCGAAAGTGCAACCATTGTACCCCTGCGCCGCCGTCTGGCCACACGGGACATGATTTTTTTGTTGCGGAGGCGGGAATCCGGGCGGACGGCGCGGGCTGCAAGAGCGGCGAGTGCCGCGAGTTTATGCTTGGCCGCGGTGCCGGAATATTACCGCGCGCCGGTTGCAAACAACGGGAGGGGACCACCCCGGACAGGCTCCGTTCCGGCTGAGGTGCGGCATCCGGGGCGGTTCAGGAAAACCGGCGCCCGGGACCAGGTTCTTGCGCCGGCCTGAGGAGTCAAGGCCTTTTCCGATCCTCCTCAGCGATAGCGGCTCCGCCGGCTTGAGCTTTTCGCGCGGCAACGGAGGACGGCGAGCCCTGCGCTACGCTCGCCGCGAGAGCGTTCTGTGCCTTACCGGAATCGTTCGTTAACGATGCTTCTTCATCGATGAGCGAAGCAATGCGATCCCACACACGCGCATCATTTTCGATTTCATGGTGGGGGCGGTTGAAGGTGCGCGCAAACCAGTTATAGTTTCGGCAATCCACGCCAGCGTGACCGTACGCCATTCGAACATTTCCGAGAATCGCCGTCTTTGCCGGGTCTGAAGCGACGATCGCCGGCAGACCATGAAGGGGACCGTGCGATTGGTAGAAGTTGAT
>JASHUF010000451.1 GCA_030040175.1 Acidobacteriaceae bacterium | reverse complement strand
ACGAAAGCAGGAGCCGCCGCGGACGATAAACCGTCGGATCATTTGATTGCGTCCGTGCTTCCTCCGCCTCCTCCGTTCGACTATCACGTGTCGTACCCCAGCGGGGATTCCCTGGCTACGAGCGGCTCACCGTTACATACGGGGGTTGGCAATTGGGCCTGGACCTTCTCGGTGCAGGAAAAGCCGCCCAAGTGGCGCGCCTTTATCGCCGAATTGCAAGCCGCGCTTGGCAGCCAGAACAAAACTGCCGGCAAAGGCGCCAGCAGCCAGACTCAATCCGAAGGAGGATCCCAGCCGAACAACACCACCACAACTCTCGGTCAGGCGGTCAAATTGCTGGCGGGCGGCGTCGGGCCCTGGGAGATCGTCTCCATTTTGGGAGTTGGGCTTGAGGTCATGAACAGTATTCTCGGAAAAACCATGGCGCAAACCGGCAAGCCAAACGTGCTCTTAACATTGCCCAACTACCAGATCATTACCAGTAAGGCGGGACGGCAGTCGGCCACAGGATATGCTCTTCCCCTCCCTGAGGGAGAATATGTCGCAGTTCCGACGAAACAAATCGGCTCATTCCCATACATGGGCAATCAATATTGGCTGCACGAAGGCGTGATCGCACCCAACGGAAGCACAGATACACTGTCCGCCCTGAACGAAACGCTGCTGCCCGCGAAGGATCAATCCGGTCCCGGACTCACCTACGTTTCCTTCTCCGTCAAATCCAGTTAGAGCGGATTAGGGAGTGGTGTATCCGAGGAGCCCTGGCGCAAAGTCAACGCGACGCTCCCGCCGTCCCCGCGAACGGGTCTTCGTTCGTGGGGTGGGAGTGTCAGGGAGTGGTGACCCTGCTCGACCTCGCGCGGGCACAATATTTCCTGATCCGCCGTAGAATGTCCGCAAGCGATTGATCTCGGAGGATTCACCGGCCATGAATCCACGCCTTCCCCAAGCGAGCAGCGATCTTGCCCGCGCCGCGATCCGAGTTTTCGCGGCCAACGAGCGCATGAACCAGTTGCTCCTGGGCCATATCGCCCATCTGAACTCCGTCGTGTGGACGGCCAAGCCGCCCGGCAGAGTACGCAGCATTGCGGCCATCTTCACCCACATGCACAACGTCCGCACCAAGTGGATCCGGCTCTCGGCCCCGCACCTCAGGGTTCCGCGCCAGCTCGCCCGCACCCATTGCACCATAGTCCAGGCCGGCGCAGCCTTAGCCGAGAGCGCCGCGCGCTGCACCGAAATGCTCGCCGAAGCGCTTGATCCATCAGGCCCCGTAACGCATTTCGTCCGCGACGGCTGGGCCAAACCGTGGCCCGCAGGCATGGAAATGCTCGCCTACATGCTCGCCCACGAGGCGCATCATCGCGGCCAGGTCTGCATGCTCGCACATCAGCTCGGCTTTCCGCTGCCGCCCCCCGTCACCTCGGAACTGTGGAACTGGGAGAGGCTGTGGAAACAAGGCCCGTGAAGGGGCGCCGGCGCCTGGCGCGCAGCGGAATCATCCCACCCAGGCCGGCTCGCCGGTACGCGCAGAAAGTAGAATGCTGAGAACCCTATGGTCTTCATGCTGCTCCCCATGGCTCTCGTCGCCGTTGTGGTTTTCGCCTGGGCGTGGATCGTGACCTTGCGCGACGTTCGATCTGCGCCGGACGCCGGCTGGCGGCAGACGCTGGCGCTCACCGGATTGCTCGCCTCCACCTTGCTCGTCCCGCTGCCCTACGTGATGCTTCTTTGCTTCTCAGACCCGACCAACGAAACAGGCATCGCCTGGTCCATGAAGGTCGCGGTGCTGCTCTTTGTTCTCGGCCTGCCGGGCGCGTTCATGCAAAAGGTTCCGTTGCGCATCGGGCTGATCCTTTCCTCGATCTTCTTCCTTTTATTCTGTGGCGCCATTTATGCCATCAGCGGGTGGCAATTCTGACGATCGCCGTCGCGCGGGCAAATCGCGCAGAATCGCTGCACGGCCCGGCAAAGCCCAATTCTCTGACCCCTGATCTCTGATCCCTGACCCCTGTCATTACTGTTGCGGCGTGTAACCCATGGACTTGTTCGCCCACTGGATGAACCACTTCATATTCGGAGCATCTGTATGTCCGCCGTCGTGCTGGCGCCACGCGAGCTCGCCGCCCACCGGCCCCTCATTCACCGCCGGCATCTTCGCCGTGCGGTAATCGCCGAAGGACTCGAGCCCCTTTGTACCCAGCAGTGCAAACACGCGGCTCGCATCCACCGTGGCCATGAAGCTGCCTTCGTGGTCGAGCCACTTGGCGTCGCCCTTCTCGGGGATGCCGTAGCTGATGAAGGTGAGCCGCGGCGCGCACAGCGCGATCAGCTCGTTCGCGTCCACAGGAATGTCGCCCGGGTTCATGCTGCCGAAGCTGGCATCGGACGCGCCGTACTTCATGAAGTTGCCGGCCATCCAGTAGTACTCGCCGCCGGTCAGGCTCTCGACCGCCTCGCCGAAGTTGCGCCTGAGCAGCGTGGCCCCGCCCTTGCCCGACGAGCCCACCAGCACCATGGAAAACCGCGGGTCGAAGGCCATGGTCACCAGCGCCGCCTTGCCGTAGCGCGAGACGCCGTCGATACCCACATGCTTCGCGTCTACGGCAGGATCGGTCTCGAGATAATCGAGCGCGCGGCCCGCGCCCCAGGCCCACGCACGCAGCGCGCCCCAGTCCTCCGGCGTGCGCGGCTGGCCCCTGTTCACCAGGCCGATGATGCCGCGCGTCAAGCCCGCGCCGTTATCGGCCTGCACGCTCGCCGGATCGAAGAGCGCAAAGCCCCACCCCGCCGCGGCCAGCTCCCACTGATTCGGGGGATCGCCGTCGGCGTTCAACTGCGGCACCTGAAACAGCGGGCTCGCGTTGAACGGCTCCCACGCCGGATGGTTTGCAAACACCTGCGCGAGCGACGGATCCTGCTGGAGCAGCAGCTTCTTCATCGCGTCGTTGATCTGCTCCAGGTCGTCTCCGCGCGGTTCGTTGGGATTGGGAAATCCTGCAGGGCCGAACATGATCAGCACCGGCACCGGGCTTTTCGCGTTCGCCGGCGTCACCAGCGTCATGTGCATCTTCACGCTGATCGCCGGGTACGACGAATTGTCCACCACGCCGACCAGGTCTTTGGCGATCACCGGCGTGAACCCGATCATTTCGCGATCGACCGCCCGCACCGTCCACTTGACCTTGGGCACGTTCCTGGGCACAAACCCGTACACGTACTTCGAGTACATCTCCACAATCTCCGGCCGCCGCTTCTCCCACCACATCTGCGCGGTGGTCACCTTTTCGCCGTCGTTCAGGGTCAGCGGGTCCGGCACATGGGGATAGGGGTTGGCCTTCGACTCCTCGTAGTTGGCGTGGTTGGGCGCGTTCTCATTGCCGCTCGGGCCCGGCCTCAGCGCCTTGATGCCCAGCTGCTCCATCATGTTCTGCTGGTCCTGCTCGGCGGTAAAGTTCACCGCAGGCGGCGCGGAACTTTCCTGCTGCGCGAGCAGAAGCTGCGTTCCGGCAAGAATCAGGACGACGGGCAACCGCCGTAAGAGGAAGCGCACTCTGCCCTCCGGGGTGTATGCTGGCTTTCGCCAAAAAACGATTTACTTCGGGAAAGATGGTAAACGATGGCAGGCTCGTCCCGCAGATATTTTCTTGCCGCTCTTGCGCTCGCGTTCCCGGCCGGTACGGCTGCGGCACAATCTGCGACCTCCGCACCGTCGACTCCTGCATCGTCCGCGCCGGCATCGTCTACCCGGCCTTCGTCCTCCGCATGGCCCTCATCTTCCATCTGGGTCGTCAGCTGGGCCGCATCGCAGCAGATTCCTGAGCCTGCGAACGCGCTTCCCAGCGACGACCTGCGCGACGCAACCCTGCGCCAGATCGTCCATCTCTCCGTCGGCGGCTCGGCCCTGCGCGTCCATCTCTCGAATTCATTTGGAGTCGACGCTCTCCACTTCACCTCCGTGCACATCGCGCATCCGCTCTCGCCCGCTTCGCCCGCGATTGACCCCGCATCCGACACGGTTCTCACTTTCGCTGGCCAAAATGACGTCACCATTCCGCCGGGCGCGGAGTTCGTCTCCGATCCGGTCGCGATGCCTGCCGCCCCGCTCTCCGACCTTGCCGTCACCTTTCACCTCGATGCGCCGCCCGCGGTTGAAACCGGCCATCCCGGCTCGCGCGCCACGTCTTACTATCTCCACGGCGATTTCGTCTCCGCGCCCGACTTTTCAGGGCCAGATCTGCCAGGGCAACCCGATCAGCCTGCGGCCAAAAAAATCGACCACTGGTACCAGCTCTCCTCGATCGACGTGCTCGCTCCCGCGGGCGCAGCCGCCATCGTCGCCCTCGGCGACTCCATCACCGACGGCCACGGCTCGACCACCAACGGCAACGACCGCTGGACCGACGCGCTCGCCGCGCGCCTGGCGGCTTCGCCCGCCACGCGGCTGTTCGGCGTCGCCAACCAGGGCATCGGCGGCAATCATCTGCTCACCGACGGCCTCGGCCCCAGCGCGCTGGCGCGCCTCGACCGCGACGTGCTCGCCCAGGCCGGCGTCCGCTGGCTCATCGTCTTCGAGGGCGTGAACGATCTCGGCGGCCTGACGCGCAACGGCCCGGCTTCCGCGGAAGCGCACGCGGATTTGGTCGCGCGCGTTCTCGCTGCGTACCAGCAGATCATTGTGCGCACCCACGCCCAGGGCCTGCGCGTCTACGGCGCCACCATCACCCCCTACGCCGGCTCCAATTACTATCACCCCGATGCGCCCAGCGAGGCCGACCGCGAAGCCGTGAATGCCTGGATTCGCGCCCCCGGGCACTTCGACGCGGTCATCGACTTCGACGCCGTGGTGCGCGACCCGGCACAGCCTGACCATCTGCTCCCGGCCTTCGATTGCGGCGACCACCTGCACCCCTCGCCCGCCGGCTACCGCGCCATGGGCAACGCGATTCCCCTCGGCCTGTTCACGCAGTGAGGTGCGCAGACGCCCGGAAGCCAAGGCGGTCCTGTGCGCGTTTCCATCAGCTTGAGCGGCGAACCGCGCGCCCGTGTTCGATTTCGGACAACTGGCGGCGAATGCGGACACCTTGGACCCGGTCTCGCGCGCACAACTCCTTTCCTGTCAAAATCGAGGCTTGGCGCGCTGCGTGCGGAACGCAATCGCGAGGACTCCTGTAATGCACGGTATGCTCAGCGACCTAAAGTACGCCTTCCGCCAGTTGAGGAAATCTCCAGGCTTTACCCTCACTGCGATCGTCACCCTGGCGCTCGGCATCGGCGCCAACGCCGTGGTCTTCAGCGTGCTCAACGCTCTCATCCTGCGCCCGGTGAACGTGCCCGAGGCCGGAAATCTCTACATGGTGCAGCGCTTCGGCTACCCCTCGCAGTCTTATCCCGACTATCTCGACCTGCGCGAGCGCAATCGCACCTTTGCGAATCTGATCGCCTTCGACATCATCGGTCCGGCGGGCATCGATACGGGCAATAATCCCTCCACGGCGTGGCCGTTTCTGGCCAGCGGCAATTACTTCGACGCGCTCGGCCTCCAGCCCTACCTGGGCCGCTTCTATCACGCTGCCGACGAAAAGGGCTACGACAGCGCGCCCTACGTCGTCCTCAGCTACGACTACTGGAGCAGCCATTTTTCCGCTGACCGCGGCGTGGTGGGCCGCATGGTGGAGATCAACAAGCACCCGTTCACGATCATCGGCGTCGCCCCCAGGGACTTTCGCGGCACCGAGCTCTTCTTCGCGCCGGCCATGTGGATTCCGCTGGTGGACGAGCCGATGATGGAGGGTTCGAACGACCTGCAGTGGCGCGGCAGTCACTCGCTGTGGGTGCTGGGCCACCTCAAGCCCGGGGTCGCGCCCGCCGCAGCCTCGGCCGACCTGAGCGCCGTCGCTGCCTCGCTGGCCAAGACCTATCCCTCCGACGACGACGGGATAAAACTCTCGCTGGCGCGCCCGGGCCTTGTGGGCGATTTGCTCGGCGGACCGGCGAAGGCGTTCATGAGCGGGCTGATGCTGCTGGCCGGCCTCATCCTGCTCGCGGCCTGCGCCAATCTCGGCAGCCTGTTTGCCGCGCGCGCCTCTGACCGCGCCAAGGAAGTGGCGCTGCGTCTCGCCCTGGGCTCGCGGCGCGGGCACATTCTGCGGCAGATGCTGACGGAATCGATCCTGGTCTCCCTGGCCGGAGGTGCCGCCGGCCTCCTGGGCGGGGTTGCCATCCTGCACCTGCTGAGCTCCTGGCGGCCCGTTCCGGGCTTTCCCATCAATGTTCCCGTCAATCCCGATGCGCGCACCTATGCCGTCGCCCTCGTGCTCGCGCTCGCAAGCGGCCTGCTCTTCGGACTGGTGCCGACCCGCCAGATTATGCGCACCGATCCCTGGCAGATGATCCGTTCCGGCGTCAGCTCGACCTCCGGCATGAGGCGCTTCTCCCCGCGCGAGGTTCTCCTGGTGGCGCAGATCGCCATCTGCGCCGTGCTGGTCACGGCGTCGCTGGTGGCCGTGCGCGGACTGGTGCGCTCGCTGCACTCCAACTTCGGCTTCGATCCGCAGCACGTCATGTTGGCATCAAGCGACCTGCACATGGCCGGCTACAGCGGAGACCGCGTGCCGCAGATGCAGCGG
>JASHUF010000450.1 GCA_030040175.1 Acidobacteriaceae bacterium | reverse complement strand
GGCCGAATTGCCGCTTTAGACACACGCAAAGGTACCCATTTTTGCAAGGGCTGCGCAAATTCCCTGTTCGAGACAGCAGAGTCCGGGGTTACACTGTTCGCACAAAAGAAAAGCAAAACAAAAACCAGCGGTAACTGTTTACCTGTACCATGCCTGATTTCACCCCGGTTTTGCAGTCAACTGAACCTGACGCATCGCTGCTCGACAGGCTGGCGCTCATCGAGCGCGGCACGCTGGTCGCGGCCATCGTGTACTTCGCCCTGAATCTGGCCGGACGGTTCTTCGTCCTGCCGGGCTTGAGCTTCGCCGCCGACCGCCATCTGATGGCCGCCGGAACTGCCACAGCAGCGCTCGCCAGCGCGCTCAGCCTGCATTTATCCGGACCGAGATTTTCGCGGCGCGCTCATCGGCTGGCCATGCTGCTCGCCGCCGCGGTTACGCTGGTCTGCTCCGTCGTAAGCTGCGAATATGCCTTCCATCTTTTGCCGGGAACCCGGGGATCCGGCGCAGTTGCGACCATGCACTTCGAGGCCGCAGCTGCCTTCGCCCTTCTGGGAGCGACCTTGTTGCTCATTCGGGCGGAAAAGCGCCTGGGGGTAATCACCGCCGATATCCTCGTCTTTTTTCTGGTCCTGCTCGTCCTCATTCTGGTCTCGGGGCGTCTGATCGCGGAATTGGGCATCTTTGGCCCGACCACGCCTCCGTCCGCCCCCTGGACCACGCTCATCGGGCTCGTGGTTCTGACCACGGTGGCTTTCCTGCGCAAAGCGGAAAACGGCGTCTACTCCATCCTTCTGGGGCGCGGCATCGGCAGCAACATCGCGCGCGGGCTTACGCCCGTGCTTTTCGCGCTCCCCTATGTGCGCGAATGCATGCGGGCGCGCCTTTTCAGCATCCAAAAAATGCCGCCGCATCTGACCACCGCCATTCTCGCCTCCACCGCGGTCATGCTTTCCTTTGCCCTGCTGCTGTTTCTCGCCTGGCGCATCAATCGCATGGAGGTCGAGATCCACGATCTCTCCTTGCGCGACGCTCTCACCGATCTTTACAACATTCGCGGCTTCGAGCTCCTGGCCGAGCAGGCGCTGCGCATGGCGCGCCGCGCTCACCTTCCCTTCTCCGTGCTCTACATCGATCTCGACGATCTGAAGCGGGTGAACGACACCTATGGCCATCAGGCCGGCTCGGCCCTGCTCGTCGAGACGGGAAAGATCCTCAAGTCGTCCTTCCGTGAAATCGACGTGGTGGGGCGCATCGGCGGCGATGAATTCGTCGTCGCCGGCCAGTTCGGCCAGTCGGGGAAGGCGGTCGCCGTGGAGCGCGTGGAGGAATGCGTGAACCGGCGCAACAGCGAATCCGACTCTCCCTACCGGCTGAGCTTCAGCATCGGCAGCGTAACCACGGATACCGGGCCGCAACAGAACCTCGATGAGCTGATGCGGATTGCCGACCAGGCCATGTACGAGGAGAAGCGCCGCAAGAAGCTTCCCGTGTCCTGACGCCGGCCGCCGCAAGCGCTCCGTGCCCGCTGCCACCGGGTGCGCCGGCTGCCGCTCCGCAGGCGGGCGCAGGGCGGGATTTTTCCCCTTGCATAGTTATTCATCCATGTGTATATTTATTCAGGGGCGGCTTCTGCTTCGCGGACCGCCTTTTTGCTTTGCCTGAAAAGGGACAGTACACGTGAAACACCAGCGCCTCGACGCCATCCGCGATCTGCTCTCGAGCTCGCTCGTCGCCAGCCAGGACGAGCTGCGCCGCAAGCTGCGCCGCCGCGGCATTCGCGTTACCCAGGCCACGCTTTCCCGCGACATTCACGAGTTGCGGCTCTCCAAGGGTCCGGGCGGCTACTCCCTGCCGAACGGTCCGCACGGCCGCAACGGCGATCGAGCTGCTCTCCCGGTGGAAGAGGAAAACGATGCCCCGCCGTCGGTTGAGGAGATGCTGAACAGCTTCGGCCTGCGCGTGCGCCAGGCGATGAACCAGGTGGTGGTGAGCACCGTACTGGGCGGCGCGCAGCCGGTGGCTGCGGCCCTCGATCGCGCGGGATGGCCGGAGGTGGTGGGCACCATCGCCGGCGACGATACGGTGCTGGTGATCTGCCCCGACGCGCGGCGCGCAGGGGACGTGGAAGGCAAGATCAGGACGCGGATAGAGGCATGACGAGGGGCATACAAACCGCGGTGGTGGGGGTCACCGGTTACGCGGGCGCGGAGCTGGCGCGGCTGCTCCTCCGGCATCCGCGCCTGCGCGGCAAGCCGCCTGTCTTCGGCGGGCGCGTGGAGGAAAAGGACGCGGCGCAGGGCGGCCTTCCCCTGGTCGAGATCCATCCGCAGCTGGCGGACAACAACGGCGCGGCCGATCTGCGCCTGGAGCCGTTCTCCTGGGAGCTGCTCGCCGGGCGCGGAGTTGAAGTTCTCTTCCTGGCCACGCCGCATGAGCAATCGCGCGCGTGGGCGCCGGAGGCGCTCAAGCGCGGCCTGCGCGTGATCGACCTGAGCGGTGCGTGGCGGCTCCGTGAGCCATCGAATCGCGCCGTGTACGCGTTCCCGGATGAGGGATCGGAGTTGGCCGCGTCGACGCAGGCGCAGGCGGTTTACGGCATGCCGGAACTGCACCGCGGCCGGATCGCCGGCGCGCGGCTGGTCGCCAATCCGGGCTGCTTCCCGACTTCCGTCATTCTGGCGCTTAAGCCGCTCGCGGCTGCGGGCCTGCTGGACTTAAGTTGCGGCATCGTGGCCGACGCAAAGAGCGGCGTGAGCGGCGCCGGCAAAGCGCCCACGGCGCGAACCCACTTTATGCACGCCGCGGACAATCTCTCGGCCTACGGCGTCTTCAGCCATCGCCATACGGGCGAACTGCTGGAGCAGATCGGGATCGATGCAGGCGAGATCGTCTTCACGCCGCATCTTCTGCCCATCCCGCGCGGCATTCTTTCCACGATCTACGTTCGCTTTAAGCAGGCGCAGACGCGCGCCGCCATCGCGCAGGTCTATCGCGACTTCTATGCGGCGAGCCC
>JASHUF010000449.1 GCA_030040175.1 Acidobacteriaceae bacterium | reverse complement strand
CTCTTACTCTTTTTAATAAGAGGCGGGTCGTCGCTTTGAGCGTGCAGAGGCACGTGCAGCGATTCTCCAGAGAAAAGGGATTGCGCGCGCGCCGCCCAGGTCTTCCACTACGCCGGCAGCACGGCCAGCACGCGGCAGCGGCGCTTGTCCGCGGCGCTCCAGGCCAGCGGCATTTCGCTCTCCACGCAGGCGCAGTCGCCCGCATCCAGCACCTCGTGCATCCCGCCCGCGTCCAGGCGCAGCTTGCCTTCGAGCACGTACACCAGCCCGTTGGCTTCGCCTGAAGCGTTCATCGCCACCGAAGAGCCGCCCGGAGGGAACTCGATCATCTGCGCCCGCAGCCGCGCGCCGTCGGCGTCGTTCAGCGGCGTCACCTTCACTGACTCCGGCCCGCGCGCGCTGGCCTGCAGGTGCGCCTTGCGCGTGATGGAGAGCGTGTGCCGCGCCGGCTCGGTGAAAAAGTGGCTCAGCCCCACGCCGTAGACGCGGCAGATGGTAGCCAGCGTGGGCAGCGTGGGAATCATGCGGTCCGTCTCCAGCTTCGAGAGCAGCGCCGTGGAGAGCCCGGTCTCGGCGGCCAAACGCGACAGCGTCATCCGCTTGCGCGTGCGCAGCGAACGCAGCTTCAATCCGATGCAGTAAGGTTCCAACGACCATTGCGCGTACGAAATCGTCTTCGCCATCGCGAGCTCCCGTGAATTGCGAATGCAGGTTCACAACAAGTCTAGAGCATTTCTCTGTCTGCGGTGCGGCAATGCCTGCAACCGAAAGCGGCAATTCCCTCAAGGAAGCACCGCGGACCCCCGGGACCGGCCGGGAGTCCACGCCGGTCTGGGCCCCGGCGGTTTACCATCGGATGCAGGGCAATCCGCCCGGCCCGGCGTTCGCGCGGTTGCGCCTCGATTCTCCCCGGATCCACGCGGTTGCGAAAGAAATGCGGGCTGCGGCGCGCTTCTCCTTGCACCTCTCGTTGCCGGTCGACCCGCGAAAGACGGCACCGAAGACGACGCGGAATGCAACCCGAACGCGTCCCGGAATGCGCGGCCAGCCGGGTTCAGCCGCTCCGCAAGCAGCGCAGGATCAAAGCCGGCCGGCCCAGCCGGACGCACCCGGGAGACGGCGTCCTTCGATCTCCTGTCGATTCTTCTTGAGAAAGGTCTTTATCGCATGAACCTCTCGATCTCCTCTTTCGTCTCCGTTGGCCGCCATGCCGCGCGGCTGCTGGCCATAGCCGTAACTCTGGCGGCAGGCCTCTGCGCCGCGGCCGCGCCGGCGCCGGCTCCCAATCCCGCCCCGGACATCCTCGTACTCAGCAACGGAGACACGCTGCACGGCAAGTTCGTGAGCGCAGTCGGCGGCAAGGTCACGTTCCACAGCGAATCGCTCGGCGACGTCACCCTCGCCTGGGACAAGATCAAGGAGCTGCACACGGCCGAGCCGTTCACCGTGCTCGATAAGACCGTGAAGCTGCGCGGCAAGAACACGGTCAGGAACCTTCCCTCGGGAACGCTCGACGTGTCCAACCAGGCCGTCACCGTGCATCCGGCCGCCGGCGCGCCGGCGCCGCCCATCCCCGTGGCCAACGCCGCCTACGTCGTCGACCAGCCGACCCTCGAGAAACAGGTCTACCGCCAGCCCGGCTTCTTTGCCGGCTGGAATGGCTCGGCTACGGCCGGGGCTACCCTGGTGACCGCAACCCAGGATTCCTACACCGTTTCCGGCGCCCTGGGACTGGTGCGCGTGGTGCCCTCGGTCTCCTGGCTGAATTCACGCGAACGAACCTCGGCCGATTTTAACGGCTCCTTCGGCCGCATTACCCAGCCGGCGTACACAATCCCGGCCACTGCCACCACGCCCGCGACCCCGGTGGCCGCGGAGAACATCAAATCCGCCATCATCCATTTCGACGCCGAGCGCGACGAATACTTTTCGCCGCGCGTCTACGCGCTCGGCCAGGCCGCATTCGACCACAACTTCAGCCAGGACCTTAGCTTGCAGCAGATCTACGGCGGCGGCGTGGGATGGACTCTGATCAAGGACCCGAAGCAGACCATGGACCTGAAGGGAACCGTTCAATACGAAAAGCAATCCTTCCTCACCACCCCCGGCGCAACCCCCAGCCCCGGTGACAACCTGATCGGGTCCACCTTTGGAGCCAGTTACGTCCTCCATGCCAAGCTGTTCACCTATACGCAGGTTGTGGGCTTCATTCCTGCGTACAACACGCCTTCAGCCTATTCGGCAACCGAGACGGACACGTTTGCCTTTCCCGCCTACAAGAATCTGAGCTTTTCCGTGGGCACGCTGGACACCTACCTGAACGATCCGCCTCTCGGCGCCGAGCCGCCCACGAAGCACAATTCTTTCCAATTCACGATGGGTCTCACGTTCGCCATCAAGTCGAAATACTAGGATCAATGGCGCTCGCCCGGATTTCGTTCCATTCGGGCGAGCCGCATCACCACACGTAACTTTTTGCGGAAAACGAGCAATCCTCGCCAAATGAGATAGATGAGCAGATTTCTCTGTTAACTAAATAGTAATTAAGTAACCGTCATCGAATTACTTTGAAGAGAAAAATATTTTTTCCACTTCCGGTTCTTATTTCCCATTTATGTCAATAATCAATTGGATTTCCAGCAAAAACTGGGCTCGAAGAGGCTCAGAGGCTTAACGGGTTTTTTACCGTTCACTTTCCCCAGATGTACGCGATGCGGGCCTCGCGCCTGTCACCTGCCGGAGACGTTTGCCTGCCCTGCCTTGGGGCCGGCTGAGCCTGCGGCCGGACCGGGACGCGCGTGGTGCGCAGAAATGCGTTGGTTCGGATGGATAGGCTTGATCCGGCATCGCCCGGTTCGAGACAGGTGAGTTTTCGATTTGCCGGCTTCCGCCTGGAGGGCGAGGGAACCCTCCTGCGTGGAGAGACGGTCGTTCCCCTGGATGCCGATGAGCTGGCCGCCCTCCGGCTGCTGCTCGAGCAGGGGGGCGAGCTTGTCACCCACCTTCAGCTCAAG
>JASHUF010000448.1 GCA_030040175.1 Acidobacteriaceae bacterium | reverse complement strand
CAAGCGCGTTCAGATAATGCGCGTTGTATCCGTGCGCAGCCACCACCGGATGATAACCCTCCGGCACCAGCACCAGTTCGCCGTCGCACACCGTGAGGGTCTCGTCGATGCGACCGTCGGCGGTGTACACCCGCTGCACGGCAAAACTCTCCGGCCGGACAAGCGAACTGCTCATCTGCTCTTGCGTTCTCCTCGTGAAGAATACGGATTTGCGGCATGTCCGAACAGTGACTGCAACCCGATTGCCGAGGATATCCGTGGACGCGGCAACGAGCCTTTTCGATTCGCGGTGCGCCACGGAATCGGACGAAAAAGCGGGCTCGAAAGCGCAGGACTCGAAGGCCTCGGATATTCCGGGGTGCAGTCACGCCGAAAGCGCCATAAGCGGCAGCAAGGGAAGAGCTCATTCCAACGGGGAAGCGACGGAGCAACTCCAGTTGTGCACACGTGTGCAACCTACTGATTTTCCTATGAACAGCAAAGATTTGTCAAATGCTGGAAATCATCCCCAGCCGAGCCACAAACCGCGTCGGCAGCGCATCCTTGACCGGAAACTTGACGCGATGTTACGGTTCAGTTGCACACGTTTGCACCCGTGGAGGCTCGATGACCGCGGCGCCTGCCTCGCTCCAGTTCAAGAGTCCGCTGCACCAGATGACGCAGACCACCCCCACCTGCCTCTGGAACGACTCTGCCAACACAGAAGAGCTGAGGTACTCGATCGAACACGGGGCCGTCGGCGCCACGTGCAATCCCGTCATCGCCGTGACCGTCCTCAAAAAAGAGATGGGTGTGTGGAAGCCGCGCATTGAGGAACTGGTGCGCGCCAATCGTGAGGCCACGGAAGACGAGATCGCATGGAAAGTGGTCGAAGAGATCTCGGCCACCGCGGCGCGCCTGCTCGAGCCCATCTTCGCGCGCGAGAAAGGCCGCAATGGCCGGCTGTCGATACAAACCGACCCGCGCAACTACCGCAGCGCCGAGGCCATGCTGGCGCAAGCGCTCCATTTTAACGGGCTCGCGCCCAACATGATCGTCAAAATCGCAGCCACGCGCGCCGGCCTTGCCGCCATGGAAGAGGCCACGTACCGCGGCGTCAGCATCAACGCCACCGTAAGTTTCACCCTCCCCCAGGCCATCGCGGTGGCGGAGGCCGTCGAGCGCGGCCTTCGCCGCCGCGAAGCCGAAGGCGCCGATATCTCGACTATGGGCCCGGTGTGCACGCTCATGGTGGGCCGGCTCGACGACTGGCTCAAGGGGCTGCACGACAAGCACAATCTCTCCGTCGATCCCGGCTACCTCGAGTGGGCGGGCGTGGCGGTCTTCAAGAAGGCTTACACGATTTACCGCGAGCGCGGCTACCGTCTGCGCCTGCTTTCGGCGGCTTTCCGCAATCACATGCACTGGAGCGAGCTGATCGGCGGCGACGTGGTCATCTCGCCGCCCTGCGCCTGGCAAAAGCGCTACAACGAGAGCGACATCGAGGTGATTCCCCGCATGGACACGCCGGTCGACCGGAAGATCGTGGACACGCTGCTCGCAATGTTCCCTGACTTCCGCCGCGCCTACGCGGAAGACGGCCTCTCCCCGGAAGAGTTCGACACCTTCGGGGCCACGCGGCGCACGTTGCGCCAGTTCATTGCCGCAGTCGCAGAGATGAGCAGCCTGGTGCGCGACCTGATGCTGCCCAATCCGGACAGCGAATGACAGGGAACGAGGGACCGCGGGAACAAGAGAACGAGTTTCGCCTGCGCTGACCGTCGCGCCCGTGACCGGCTTGGGTTGCGACCGTCAATCCGCCCGCGCAGTCGCCGTCGACGCACGCACCACCAGCTCCGCGTCCACCCTGATCCGGGGCACAGATTCCTCGCCCGACATGAGCCGCAGCAGGCTGTCCATGGCCATCCGCCCCATGCGCCGCATGGGCTGGCGCACGGTGGTGAGCGGCGGCTGCAGATAGCTCGCAAAAAAAAGGTCGTCGAAGCCGGAAACGGAAATATCTTCAGGCACGCGCAGACCGCGGGCGCCAATCCGCCGCATGGCGCCCAGGGCCGACATGTCGTTGTAGCAGCAGACCGCCGTCGGCGGGCGCTCGAGGGCAAGCAGCTTTTCCATCGCCGCCATCGCCGCCTCCGGCTTGCCGTCGCCGTCGGCAACCAACTCCGCCGGCGCGGGAATGCCCGCCGTTCCAAGTGCCGCGCGGTAACCGGCCAGCCGCTCCGCGTCCGACTGATAGCCGAACTGGTCGCCCAGATAGGCGATGCGCCGGTGCCCCAGCGCGATGAGATGCTCCGCCGCGGCGCGCATCCCCTCGAAGTTGGCAATCATCACCGAGTGAACAAACGCGCCCGGGTACTGGTCATTCACCAGCACGATGGGCACCTGCATCTCTGCGAGCATGGGCAGATAGAGCGCGCCCACCCGCGACGAGGTGACGATGATACCGTCCACGCGCCGCTCCGCAAAGGCACGCACCACCTTGCGCTCCCGCTCGGGATCGGCGTTCGAGTCGGCCAGGAACACGCTATAGCCGTGGTCGTTCGCCGTTTGCTCCACGCCGCACGCCACCTCGCCGGCAAACGGGTCGGCCACGGTGGTCACCACCAGCCCGATGGAGCGCGTCCGCCGCGTCACCAGCCCGCGCGCCACGGCGCTGGCGCGATAGCCGGCCTCCTCGGCAATCCTGCGAATCTTCTCTGCGGTCTCGGCATTCACCAGCGGGCTGTTCTGCAGCGCCCGCGAAACCGTGGGATGCGAGACCCGCGCGATGCGGGCAATATCCTTGATGGAGAGCGGAGGCTGGCTCCGCCGCGGCGCACCTTCGGCCGGCGCAGCCCTTAAAGCCTTGCCCCCATCCTTTTCCGCCATGATTCCCCTTTTTGCACACGTGTACGGCCCATTCAGTCTCAATCAGCCCGTCGATTTCCGTCAATGGCGCGTCTTCTGCAACTAAAGTTCACGAGTCGAATAATATGTGATACTGTTCTTCGGATGGAGACGCTCCGGGAAAAACTGGCTGACTCTTCGCGCTTTCTGGTCGCGACGGAACTGGTTTCCGTGCGCGGCTCCATGGGCGAGGAGAGCGCCATCCGCGCCCGCGACTTCGCCAATCAGCTGATCGCGAGTCCAGCCATCGACTGGATCTCGATTACCGACAATGCCGGCGGTAATCCGCAGCTCGCCCCTCTCGCCCTGGGCCGTCCCATTCTCTACGCGGGCAAGGAGGTCGTGATTCACCTCACCTGCAAGGACCTCAATCGCAACGGCCTGGAGAGCGAGGCGTGGATGCTTTCGA
>JASHUF010000447.1 GCA_030040175.1 Acidobacteriaceae bacterium | reverse complement strand
AAGGGCTTTGTGCCGCCGCCGCGCTACGCGGGGCCGCAGATCAGCACCGAGCCGGTCCCCATCACCCGCGAGATCACGGTTACCGAGGGCATCAGCGTGAAGGATCTCGCGGAGAAACTCGATGTCCGCGCCAAGGATCTGATCGCCACGCTGCTCATGGGCGGCGTCTTCGTCACCGTGAACCAATCCCTTGACGCGGAGATGGTCAAAGACGTTGCCGCCAAGTTCGGCGCCGCGGCCACGGTCATCAGCTACGAGGAAGAACTCGAAAACCAGGCTCTCGAAGAGGTCCTCGAAGCACCCAATGCCGACGAGCTCGAGGTCCCCCGCGCGCCCGTGGTCACCGTCATGGGCCACGTCGATCACGGCAAGACCTCGCTGCTCGACGCCATCCGCGAAACCGATGTGGCAGCAGGCGAGGCCGGCGGCATCACGCAGCATATCGGCGCCTACAAGGTGCGCTTCGCCAAGGAGGGCTCACCCGCTTCCGGGCGCGAAATCGTCTTCCTCGATACCCCCGGCCACGAAGCCTTCACGCGCATGCGCGCCCGCGGCGCCAAGGTCACCGATATTGTCGTGATCGTGGTCGCCGCCGACGACGGCGTGATGCCGCAGACCCTCGAGGCCATCGATCACGCCAAGGCTGCCGAGGTGCCGATCATCGTCGCGGTGAACAAAATCGACAAGCCCGAGGCCAATCCGGAACGAGTGAAGAAGCAGCTCGCCGACCGCGGGCTCATTCCCGAAGAATGGGCGGGCGCGGGCCAGGAAGGCACCGTCTTCGTCGAAGTCTCGGCCAAGCGGCGACTCAACCTCGACCTGCTGCTCGAGATGATCTGCCTCGTGAGCGACATCAAGGGGCCCAAAGCCACGCCGGGACGCAAGGCCGTGGGCTCCGTGCTCGAAGCCAAGCTCGACCGCGGCCGCGGCGCCGTGGCCACGGTGCTGGTGCAGGACGGCACCCTGCGCCTCAACGAGAGCTACATCGTGGGCAACACTTTCGGCAAGGTGCGCGCCATGTTCGACGATCGCGGCCGCGCCCTCGAAGAGGCCGGGCCCTCGACGCCGGTCGAAGTTCTCGGACTCGAAGCCATCCCCGACGCGGGCGACACCTTTCTCGTGGTCGCCGACCGGGACAAGGCCAAGGGCATCGCCGCCTATCGGCGCATGAAGGAGCGCGAAGCCCAGCTTGCCAAGAGCTCGCGCGTCTCGCTCGAAGGCCTGGCCGAACAGATTCGCCAGTCCGGCATTAAGGACCTGCCGCTCATCATCAAGGGCGACGTGACCGGATCGGTAGAAGTGCTGGCCGACTCGCTGGTGCGCATGTCCACAGAAAAGGTGCGCATCAAGGTCATCCACTCCGGCGTGGGCTCCATCACGGAGAGTGATGTTCTCCTCGCCACTGCCTCCAACGCCATCGTCATCGGCTTCAACGTGCGCCCCGAGCGCAAGGCCGCCGAGCTGGCGCAGCAGGAGAACGTGGAGATCCGTCTGCACTCCATCATCTACGAGCTGCAGGACGAGATTCGCCTGGCCATGATGGGCCTGCTTGAGCCCACCTTCAAGGAAAACTATCTCGGCCGCGCCGAGGTGCTCAACATCTTCAAGATTCCCAAGGTGGGCACCATCGCCGGCTGCCGCGTGCAGGACGGCGTCATCCGCCGCGACGCCGAAGTGAAGGTGACGCGCGACGGCGAGCAGATCTTCAAGGGCAAGATCGGCTCGCTCAAGCGCTTCAAGGACGACGCCCGCGAAGTGACCAACGGCATGGAGTGCGGCATCGGCATCGCCAACTTCAGCGACATCAAGGAAGGCGACCTGCTCGAAGCCTTCTCGACGGAGAAGATCGCCGCCGACCTGGGCGCGCTGACGAGCGCCAAGGCGTAAGCCCCCACTCAGGTGAACTAGGAAAGCCCGCACTCACATGAGTCGCGGGCTCTTTCTTTGCTCCAGAAACAACCGGTCATCCTGAGCGCGGCGAAGGATCTGCGGTTGTTCCTAACTTCGTTTCTTGGCGATCGATCCGAATCTCGTCCCATTTCCTATGCACCAAGTCCCAAAGCTTCTCGCAATTTTGAACCGATGGAAATGTCTCCCGGTTTGCCCTCACTGTCGATGTGTTTCCGGCTCTTTCTCTGATCGTATGTCGCTCCTGGACATTGTCGAGGTAATGATCCCAGAGCCGTTCGCTATTGGGAACCGGGTAACGTCCACTCCAGTCCAGCATTGCGCTCAGCCACTCTAAAGTCGCTCCCGGATTTTTCGAAAATGCAGTTTCCGCGTCACGCGCAAAAGCGAGCAAATCGTGGCTTACTCGCGGTATTCCGCCTTTCGCAACGATGATGGCCTTCAACAATAGCTCGATGGACAGCGCCGTGTTTGTGAGAAATGCCAGCATACCCCTGGGCATGGCATCTATATTTAGCGAAAGGATATTTGCACCTACATGGTAGGAAACGGCCAAGTCATACCAAAGATCTTTGTTTGATTGCGCGTTAGCAAATGTATGCCCCGTGATTTGGCGAATTTCTTTCATTCTCATTTTGACTATCCCTCTGGCGCTTGCCGGATGTTTTCTTCCTGCCACCGTCAATCCATCTTCTTTCTCTTCCCTGCAGCCCTCGCAATTACGACCGGTTCCTGATCCGGAAAAGTCGCCATCAGGATCAGTTTCCCGCCCATTGCAGCGACGGTGCGCTCCATGGTTGAGAGGCGCGGATCTTTGCGCCGTTCGAGGCGCGAAATCTGCATTTGGCCGATTCCGAGTGCCTTCGCCATCTTGGATTGAGTGACCTTGCGTTCCCTCCGCACCTCGGCCAGCGTCATTCGCCGTGTAACCTGCGCAAGCAATTCCTTCCCTCTCGCCTCAATAGCTTTCTGCCGCTTCCTTGGCAACTCCGCAATCACATCTTCAGCCGCAATCATTCTCCGCATCGCCATCGCTTCGTCTCCTAAGAATTTTCCAGGTGCTCTTTG
>JASHUF010000446.1 GCA_030040175.1 Acidobacteriaceae bacterium | reverse complement strand
CCGCAGCACGCCATCACCGCATCGGGCGAGACGCCGCGATCGTTGCTCGCCCATTGCCAGATGCCGATGCCCTCCGTGCAGTGCTTCACCGCCGCATCCATCGCGAGCCACTGCGGCGCGGGATGCTTGCCGGCCACCACCACGTTTACGTAGTGCCGGCTGCGCAGGCAATGATCCATCGCGGAGAGCAGGCAGTTCGCGTCCGGCGGCAGATAGATGCGCACCACCTCGGCCTTCTTATTGGCCACGTGGTCGATGAAGCCGGGGTCCTGGTGCGTGAACCCATTGTGATCCTGCCGCCACACGTGCGAGGCCAGCAGGTAATTGAGCGACGCGATCTTGTGCCGCCACGCGAGGCCTCTCGTCACTTTGAGCCACTTCGCGTGCTGGTTGAACATCGAATCCACGATGTGAATGAAGGCCTCATAGCAGTTGAACAGCCCATGGCGCCCGGTGAGCAGATACCCCTCGAGCCAGCCCTCGCACTGGTGCTCGCTGAGCACCTCCATCACCTCGCCCTGGGGGGCCAGGAATTCGTCGTTTGCTTCCGTCGCCGCTTCCCATTGCCGATTCGTGGCTTCAAACACGGCAGTCAGACCGTTCGAAATCGTCTCATCGGGCCCAAAGATTCTGAAGTTGCGCTGCTCCCGGTTCAGCTTGGCTACATCGCGCAGAAACGGCCCCAGCACGCGCGTATCGCCGATGCCCATCTTGCCCGGCGCATCCACATCCACGGCGTAGTCGCGGAAGTCCGGCATGCGCAAGTCGCGCAGCAGAATGCCGCCGTTGGCGTGCGGGTTCGAGCCCATGCGCCGGCTGCCCCTGGGCGCCAGCTCGGCCAGCTCCTGCTTCAGCCGGCCTTCCTCGTCGAAGAGCTCCTCCGGCTTGTAGCTGCGCAGCCAGTCTTCCAGCATTTTTAAGTGCGCTGGATTGGCCGCCGGATCGGAGAGCGGAACCTGGTGTGAGCGGAAGGTGCCTTCTACCTGCTTTCCGTCGATCACCTTCGGCCCCGTCCATCCCTTGGGCGAGTTGAGCACGATCATCGGCCAGCGCGGCCGCTCTGTCTTTCCCTGCTTGCGCGCGTCGGCCTGAATCTTCCTGATCTCTTCGATCGCGCGATCGAGCGTGGCCGCCATCGCCTGGTGCATCGGCTCCGGCTCATGCCCCTCCACAAAGTACGGGGTCCACCCGTAGCCCAGAAAAAGCTGCTCCAGCTCCTTATGCGGAATCCGCGCCAGCACCGTGGGGTTGGCAATCTTGTAGCCGTTCAGATGCAGAATGGGCAGCACGGCGCCGTCCGTGGCCGCGTCGAGAAATTTATTGGAGTGCCACGCCGTCGCCAGCGGCCCGGTCTCGGCCTCGCCGTCGCCCACCACGCAGGCCACGACCAACTCGGGATTGTCGAGCACCGCGCCGAAAGCGTGGCTCAGCGAGTAGCCCAGCTCGCCGCCCTCGTGAATCGATCCCGGCGTCTCCGGCGACGCGTGGCTGGGGATGCCGCCGGGAAAGGAAAACTGGAGGAACAGCTTTCTCAGCCCTTCCTCGTCCTGCGAGATGTCAGGATAGATCTCGCTGTACGTGCCTTCGAGATACGTGCCCGCAACCACGGCCGGCCCGCCGTGCCCGGGCCCGGAGATGTAAATCATGTCCAGGTCGTATTTTTTGATCGCGCGGTTCAGGTGCGTGTAGATGAAGTTCTGTCCCGGCGTGGTGCCCCAGTGGCCCAGCAGCATGTGCTTCACGTCGCCGATCTCCAGCGGACGCTTGAGCAGCGGGTTGTCGTAAAGATAGATCTGCCCCACGGAGAGATAATTGGCAGCCCTCCAGTAAGCGTCCATCTTTTTCAACAGGTCGGGCGAAAGCGTCTTCTCCATCGCGGTCTCCTCGGCGGTTTTTCTGGCCGTTCGTCTTATCGGATGCGCACCAGGCGCGCGGGTTCCATCCCGGTTCCTTTGCCAACAGTATGACGCTGGGGGATCAACAGCGCGTCAATGTGCCCGGTGAGCAGAAAACGGCAGCATTCGAGTTATGGAAACGCTCGCCGATTCAGACCCGGAGTGCAACCGTGCTCAAACCGGATCGCCGCGGCCATTGGCTGGGCGCATCGCCGCCGGTATACACTCGAAGTGCGCTCCTGGTGTTGCGCGCCGGCTTCGCCCCCGTGAACCGCGTCCCATGAAATCCATCGATGGCTTCAAAGTCGAGCCCGGATCGAAGGTCAGGCTGAGGGATTTCGACCCCTCGTTCAAGGATGGCCACCAGGACCATGAGGCCGCGGCGGAGGAGATCGATCACCATCAGAAAAGATTGCGCTCCCTTCAGGATCTGCTCTACGGCGAGCGCCGCCACTCGCTGCTCATCTGCCTGCAGGCCATGGACACGGGCGGCAAGGACGGCGTCATCAACCACGTTCTCGGCGCCATGAATCCGCAGGGCTGCCGCGTGGCTCCGTTCAAGGAGCCCTCCGCCGAAGAGCTCGCGCACGACTTCCTCTGGCGTGCGCACAAGG
>JASHUF010000445.1 GCA_030040175.1 Acidobacteriaceae bacterium | reverse complement strand
CGAGGCGCTGGGCGTGCATTACATCAACTGCGATCCCGAAGGCCGCTACGCTCTCTCGAAGGAGATCATCTGCGACCCGCACCACTCCGTGGTTCTCACCCGCGTGCGCCTCACCGGCCACGCCGATCTTTTGCCGCGTCTGAAGATCTACGCCCTGCTCGCCCCTCATTTGAACGGCGGCGGAGCCAACAACTCCGCGCGCGTGGTCGATATCGCCGGTCACTCCGCGTTCCTGGCCTGGAAGGACAGGTGGTCGCTGGCCATGATCGCCAGTTGCGGATTCTCGCGCATGAGCTGCGGCTTTGTGGGCTTCAGCGACGGCTGGCGCGACCTGATGGACGATTTCCGGATGGATTGGCAGTTCGGCTCGGCCACCGACGGCAACGTAGCCGTAATGGGCCAGCTTGACCTCGATGACAAAATCACTGCCGGGGAAGGCTCCGAGAGCGCGGTTGAATTTACCGTGGCCATCGGCATCGGCGGCGGCCATCACACCGCGGCCGAGAAGACCATCATCGCCCTGGCCACGCCCTTTGCCGAGCTGCGCGACCGCTACATCGCGCAGTGGCGCCGCGCCGCCATTCCGCAGTGGCTGGCCAAAAAATCCCTTGACGGCGGCAAGCTCATGCGCGCCAGCCACAACGTGCTGCTCACCCACGAAGACAAAACTTACTCCGGCGCCTTTGTCGCTTCGGCGTCGATACCGTGGGGCCAGATCAAGGGCGATGACGACCTCGGCGGCTATCATCTGGTGTGGACCCGCGACATGGTGCAGACCGCCTCCGCCCTCCTCGCCTGCGGCCGCGAGGAGACGGCGCGCCGCGCCCTTGTCTATCTCGCCTGCACCCAGCAGCAGGATGGCGGCTTTGCGCAGAACTTCTGGATCGACGGCACGCCTTATTGGAGCGGCAAGCAGCTCGACGAGGTGGCCTTCCCCATCATCCTCGCCTGGCGCCTGTGGAAAGCCAACGCCCTGGGCGAGCTGAACATCTTTCCTTTTGTCGAGCGCGCCGCCGGATTTCTGGTGCGCAACGCGCCTATCACCCACCAGGAGCGCTGGGAGGAAAACGCCGGCTACTCGCCCTCCACCCTCGCCGCCGTTATCTCCGGCCTCCTCTGCGCGGCAGAGATGGCCCGGGCCCACGAGTCGGCTGAGCTGGGCCAGTTCCTCGAGGAATATGCCGACTGGATTGAAGGCCATCTCGAAGACTGGACGGTCACCAACAACGGCGTTCTTTATCCTCAGGTCAAGCGCCATTACATGCGCATCCGCCCGCCGGAGTGCGGCGAGAGCTACGCCCACGAGGGTTGCGGGAAGGAAACGGTCCACATCGCCAATCGCCCGCCCGGGGAGCCCTCGGAATTCGAGGCCCGGGAGATCATCGATGCCGGCTTTCTCGAGCTGGTCCGCTACGGCGTGCGCCGCGCCGACGATCCCCTCGTCATCGATTCACTCAAAGTCGTCGACGCCGTCCTCCAGCGCGAATTGCCCCAGGGGCCCGGCTGGCTGCGCTATAACCACGACGGCTACGGCCAGCGGCCCGACGGAGGCCCCTTCAAGGGCTGGGGACAGGGCCGCGTCTGGCCGCTGCTCACCGGCGAGCGCGCGCATTACGAGCTCGCCGCCGGCCACGACATCGAGCCCTTCATCCGCACCTACGAGAAGTTCGCCACCTGCGGCCAGATGCTCCCCGAGCAGGTGTGGGATGAACCCAATCGCCCTGAGCGCCGCCTGCGCTTCGGCCTGCCCGCAGGCTCCGCCGTCCCCCTCGTCTGGGCTCACGCCGAATACCTCAAGCTGCTGCGCTCCGCCGTCGATGGCAAGGTCTTCGACCGCATCGAGCCCGTCTTCGAACGCTACTCCAACCGCAGCCACGACAGCCGGCCCAATCACAGCATCGAAATCTACAGCAGAAAGCGCCCGATTGCTCGGATGGATGCAGGCCGCGCCCTGCGCATTCTCGACGACGGAAACTTTGAGGTGGTCTGGACCGGGGACGGCTGGCAATCGAAGCACACCACCCCCAGCCGCCCTCTGGGCAGTGCCGGATTCACCGCCGACCTGGTTCCCGAAAAGGGCTCGACCGAGATCGAGTGGACCCTGCACTGGCCGGATCGCCAGAGTTGGCTTGGATACAATGTCAAAGTCAGGATCGATGCAGACGACTAGGGCCTGTTAACACGATTAGGACGGCAGCGACGGGAGCGGATTTTTCCGAGCGCGCGGAGCGAGGAGTGGCAAATGCTGAAGCATTTTAGCGACGAGCGACAAAGCCATCGGGAAAATCCGCCCCGTCCCTTCAGGTTCAACCCAAACGCGCAAGAACGGCGCGTTTGGGGCCCTGGGTTGCGGCGAAAATCGGGCCATACTTTGTTGTCGGCCTTGACTGGGGTCCTGCCACAGCCTGCGGCCTCTGCCTCGTCTGGCCCGATTTTCGCTCGCAACGCTGTTCGCCCTAATCGTGTTAACAGGCCCTAGCGCTTCCCCCGGGGGAAATGTGCAACCCAACTGAAAGGACAACATCCTACCGTCATGACTTCCAGCCTCGCGTCTCTCTCTCTCGATCAGCTTTCCATTGACACGCTGCGGTTGCTGGCCGTCGATACCGTGGAAAAGGCCAGGAGCGGCCATCCCGGCGCTCCGCTGGGTTGCGCGCCCATCGCCTACCTGCTCTTTCACAAGCTCATGAAGCACAATCCGGCCCACTCCCAATGGGCTGACCGCGACCGCTTCGTCCTTTCCAACGGCCACGCCTCCGCTCTGCTTTACGGCTCGCTTTTTCTCTCCGGCTACAAGCTCACCCTCGATGACCTCAAGGGCTTCCGCCAATGGGGTTCGATCACGCCCGGCCATCCGGAATCGGTCGATACGGACGGCGTGGAAGTGACCACGGGCCCGCTCGGTCAGGGCATCGCCATGGCCGTGGGCCTGGCGGCGGCGGAGAAGCACCTGGCTGCCGTCTACAATCGCCCCGGCTACGGGATCGTCGATCATTACACCTACGCGCTCTGCGGCGACGGCGATCTGATGGAGGGCGTCTCCCACGAGGCCGCAGCGCTCGCCGGCACGCTCGCCCTGGGCAAGCTCATTTTCCTATACGACGACAATCTCGTCTCTCTCGACGGCCCCACCGAGTTGAGCTACACCGACAATTACCTGGAGCGCTTCGAGGCCTACCACTGGCACGTGCAGCGCGTAGCCGACGGCAACGACCTCAACGCCATCGAGGCTGCCATCGAAAATGCCAAGGCCGAGACCGCCAGGCCCTCTTTTATTGCCGTGCGCACCGTCATCGGTTACGGCAGCCCGCGCGCCGGCACCAACAAGGTGCACGGCGAGGCCCTCGGCGCCGCCGACACCGCCGCCACCAAGAAATTCTTCGGCTTCCCTGAAGACCAGAGCTTCTACGTTCCCGACGATGCGCTCGCCCACTGGCGCGAGGCCGGCGAGCGAGGCGCAGCCCTTGAAGACGACTGGAACAGACTCTTCGCGGACTACAAACAGGCCTTCCCCGATCTTGCCGCCGAGTTCGAGCGCACGCAGGCCGGCAAGCTCCGGCCAGGATGGGAGAAATCCATCCCCAGCTTTCCCGCGGACAAGCCCGTGGCCACGCGCAACGCCGGCGGCGCGGTGATGAACGCCATCGCCGAAGCCGTTCCCGAGCTCTTCGGCGGCGCCGCCGACCTGACCACCTCCACCAAGACCATCTTCAAGCCCGGCGCCAACTTCCACGTCGATCCTGCCGGCCGCAACGTCTACTTCGGCGTGCGCGAGTTCGGCATGTGCGCCGCGGTCAACGGCATGGCCAAGCACGGCGGCCTCATTCCCTTCGGTTCCACTTTCTTCACTTTTTCCGACTACGCCAAGCCGGCCATCCGCCTCGCTGCGCTCATGAAGTCCCACTCGCTCTTCGTCTTCACTCACGACTCCATCGGCCTGGGCGAAGACGGCCCCACGCACCAGCCGGTCGAGCATCTCACCATGCTGCGCGCCGTTCCCGGTCTCACGGACTTCCGCCCCGCCGATGCCAACGAAACCGCGGCTGCGTGGCGTCTTGCCCTCGAGCGCAAAGGCCCCTGCTTCATGGCCCTTACCCGCCAGGACCTGCCCGTGATCGACCCCGCAAACCACGATGCGTACGCGAGTGTAAGCAAGGGCGCCTACGTGCTCCAGGACGTCGACCGGCCGCAGGTCGTGCTCATCGGCACCGGCTCCGAGCTTTGGCCCGCCGTCGATGCCGCCAGACTGCTCGCCGGGGAAGGCATCCGCGCCCGCGTGGTCAGCTTTCCCAGCTGGCGCATCTTCGAAGAACAAACGGCCGCGTACAAGGCCAGCGTGCTGCCCGCCGGCGTGCCCAAGCTGGCCGTCGAAGCCGGCGCCACGCTCGGCTGGTGGAAGTATGTCGGCGCGGACGGCGGCGTTGTCGGCCTCGATCGCTTCGGCGCTTCCGCTCCGGGAGCCATCGCGCTCAGGAATCTCGGTTTCAGCGCGGAAAACGTGGCCGCGAAGGCCAAAGCGCTGGTGAAGTAAGAAAGGGGTCAGGTTTCAGGGATCAGGGGTCAGAAACTGCGCTCTCGCAGCCGATCGACCCGCAATACATTCAGGAACAGATGAATCGGAATGCCGCTCGCACCGCACTGCGGAAGGTTTTCTGATCCCCGTCCCCTGACCCCTGATCCCTGCACTCCAAAGGAGTGCCCCATGAAACTCGTCATCGCCGCCGATCATGCCGGATTTCCGCTCAAGGAAGAAGTGCGCGCCTACCTTTCCAACAAGGGGCACGAAGTCATCGACCTGGGCGCCTACGAAATCGAGCCCCGGGACGATTATCCCGACTACGCGGAGCGCGCGGGACTCGCCCTGCAAAGCGGCAAGGCGCAGCGCGGCATTCTCATCTGCGGCTCCGGCGTGGGCGTCTGCGTGGCGGCTAACAAAATTCCCGGCATCCGCGCCGGCATGTGCCATGACACTTACTCCGCGCACCAGGGCGTGGAACACGACGACATGAACGTGATCGTGCTGGGAGCGCGCGTCATTGCTTCAGCGCTGGCCTACGAATGCATTGACGCCTTCGTTGCCGCCAGATTCATTGCCAATGAGGAGCGCTTCGCGCGGCGGTTCAAAAAGGTTCTCGCCATTGAAGCCCGATACATGTGCGGCGAGGGATCCACGAATCCTGCCGCGTAACCGCCCCTTAACCCGGAGCATCCGATACAACGGCTACACTTGCACTGCGCGGCCGCTATCTGGGCTAACTCCTCGAACGCCGCTAGCCCCGCTGACTTGCTGACTCGCTCGCTATGAACTTTCCCTTCGACGTGATTCTCTTCGATGTTGGCGGAGTCCTGCTCACCGACGGCTGGGACCATCGCGAGCGCGCCGCAGCCGTTGCCGAGTTTCATCTTGACCCGGGACCCTTCGAGGCGCATCATCTGGCCGCTGTCGACGCCTGGGAGCGCGGCTTGATCGGCCGCGACGCCTATCTCGACGCAGCCGTCTTTTTCGAGCCGCGCCCCTTTTCGCGCGAAGATTTCTTCGCCTTCATGCTCAGCCAGTCGCAGCTTTTGCCCGATGGAGCCTTGGGAATCGCCGGCGAACTGGCGGCATCCAACCCCTGTATGCTCGGCACGCTCAACAATGAGGCGCGCGAGACCAACGACTATCGCTTTGCGAAGTTCGGGCTGCGCCGGTATTTCAAAGTGGCCTTGAGCTCCTGCTATGTGGGACTGCGCAAACCCGAACCGGCCATGTACCGCTGCGCGCTCGATCTCTTCGGCGCGCCGCCCGCGCGTGTGCTCTTCGTCGATGACCGCGAGGAAAACGTGGCCGCCGCCGCCGGCTCCGGGATGCAGACGATCCGCTTCGAGAGCCAGGACGCGCTTCGCCGCGCACTGAAGGCTCTTGACGTTCTATGAATGCGCTTTCGATACACTGAGTGGTCGCTCGCTGGGCTTTGGGCTTCGCGCTGGAAATTGCGGAACCCCGGAGAAACAATCAATCGGTCTCTGGTCGGCAGGCAGAAGCTGAACGCTGACAGCTGACAACGAGGAGGATGTATGCAACTTGGATTGATCGGCCTTGGCAAGATGGGCGGAAATATGGCGGAGCGGCTGCGGCTCGGCGGACACCAGGTGGTGGGCTTCGACTTTAATCCACAGATCGTGGCCAAACTCACCCAATCCGGTAATGTGGGCGTCAGTTCGCTCGAGGATCTCGTCAAAAACCTCAAGGGCCGGCGCGCGATATGGATCATGGTGCCGCAGGGCAAGCCGGTTGACGACACCATCGCCCAACTCGAGCCGCTCCTCAACCCCGGCGACATTCTCATCGACGGCGGCAACTCCAATTACAAGGACTCGATCCGTCATCATGGCGAAGTCACCGCCAGGGGATTTCAATTCGTCGATGTGGGCACCTCCGGCGGCGTCTGGGGACTCAAGGAGGGCTATAGCATGATGGTTGGCGGCGACCAAGATCCGGTCGGCTATCTGCGCCCCATCTTTGAGACCCTCGCCCCCGCCAAAGACAAGGGCTGGGGACACATGGGCCCCGCGGGGTCCGGCCACTTTGTCAAAATGATTCATAACGGCATTGAGTATGGCATGATGCAGGCCTATGCCGAGGGGTTCACCATCATGGAAAACAAGAAGGAGTTCGCGCTCGACCTGCCGCAGATCGCGCAGGTCTGGCGCTACGGCAGCGTGGTCCGCTCCTGGCTTCTCGACCTTGCCGCCGACGCCCTGGGCAAGAACCCCACCCTCGAAGGCCTCGAGGCCTGGGTGGAAGACTCGGGCGAAGGCCGCTGGACCGTTGTCGAAGCCATCGACCTCAACGTCTCAGCGCCCGTGATTACCGAATCCCTCATGCGCCGCATCCGCTCGCGCGAGCAAAATAACTTCACGGATCGCATGCTGGCCATTATGCGCAACGAGTTCGGCGGCCACGCCGTGAAGAGTGGTCAGTGATCCGTAAGCAGTGGTCAGTCACGATGCGCCGGCTGTCACTGGAAAGAATCTTTTAACGCGTGGAGTAGTCTTTTCTCAGCAGGAGATACGTCCTCGATGAAAGTTGGCAGCGCTCACGGGCCGCGAAAACTCTGATCCCTGACCACTGACAACTGACCACGATCCTCCAGGAGGTTCCCAAGCTATGGCGACGATAGCAATGAAGGTCCGGCCTGAAGACCTTTCTCAGGTGCCAACCGGCCTGGAGCGCATTCCCGAACCGGTGATTCTGGTCATCTTCGGCGCCTCGGGCGATCTCACCAAGCGCAAGCTGCTGCCGGCCCTGTTCCACCTGCGCCAGAACAACCTTCTGCCCAGGGAGTTCGCCATCGTCGGCGTGGCCCGCCGCCCGCTCGGCGATGCCTTCGCCCAGGATATGCGCGAGGGTATCGTCGACTTCGGCGATGTGGATAAGAGCGACCCCAAGCTCGAGGAGTTCGCCAGCCACATCAGCTATTACGCTCTCAACTTCGACGACCCCTCTCATTACGCCGGCCTCAAGGCCGAGCTCGACCGCATCGACAAAGAGCGCAGCATCGGCGGAAACCGTCTCTTCTATCTGGCCACGGCGCCCGAGTTCTTTGCCGGCATCGTCGAAAACCTCGGCGCGCAGCAGATGGCCCATCCGGAAAAAGGCACCGCCGCCATCGTGATCGAGAAGCCCTTCGGCCACGATCTCGACTCCGCACGCGAGCTCAACCACCAGGTCAACGCCGTATTTGAGGAGCGCCAGGTCTTCCGCATCGACCATTACCTGGGCAAGGAAACGGTTCAGAACCTCCTCGTCTTCCGCTTCGCCAACGGTATCTTCGAGCCGGTCTGGAACCGCAACTTCATTGATCACGTGCAGATCACCGTGGCCGAGACCCTCGGCGTCGAAGGCCGCGGCCCGTTCTATGAAAAAGCCGGCGCTCTGCGCGACGTGGTGCAGAACCACGTGATGGAGCTGCTCTCGCTGGTCGCCCTCGAGCCGCCTTCGAGCTTCGAGGCCGAGAGCGTGCGCCGCGAAAAGCTCAAGGCGTGGCAGGCCATCCCGCCCATCCCCATTCTCAACACCATCCGCGGCCAGTACGGTCCCGGCATCATCGGCAAAGACCACGTCGTCGGCTACCGCGACGAGGACCGCGTCGACCCCAACTCCGGCACGGAGACCTTCGCGGCCATCCGCCTCGAAATCGAAAACTGGCGCTGGGCCGGCGTTCCCTTCTTCCTCCGCGCCGGCAAACGCCTCAAGAAGCGCGCCACCGAGATCAGCATTCAGTTCAAGCAGCCGCCGCTTCTCATCTTCAACCGCCTGGCCACCAATGGCCCCTGCGGCGAGATTCAGCCCAACCTGCTCACCATCCGCATCCAGCCCGATGAAGGTATCGCCCTGCGCTTCGGGGCCAAGGTGCCCACGAGCTCGCAGATGTCCGTCTGCCCCGTCAATATGGACTTCGATTATGAGACCGCCTTCGGCAAGTCCACGGCCAACGGCTACGAGCGCCTGCTGCTCGACGCCATGCTCGGCGACCAGACCCTCTTCGCCCATCGCGACGGCGTGGAAACCAACTGGGCTCTCTACACCCCCATCCTCGAGGCCTGGGCGGCCAAAAAGCCGGAGGTGTTTCCGAATTACTTTGCCGGCTCCTGGGGCCCGGAGTGCGCCGACCACCTGCTCGAGCGCAGCGGCCACACATGGCGCAACGACCTGGGGCGGCACGGGTGAAAACCTAGCTGCAAAAATGGGAATCTGGCGATTGAAAACCGTGCGGCGCGAGGCTAAGCTCTGCTCATGCGCCCCTTCATCCTTGGAATCCTAATCTTCATTTCCGCTGGCTTCCTTTTCGCTCAAAGCGATATTCGCAAGGTTGATTTCAAGAACTTCACGTATCCATTGCGCGGCCCGCTGCTGGGACACAGTGCCATGAGTTGGCTTGTTGGCCCTCAAAACGGATACAGCCAGCGGAAGCCAATCCACCTGGTAAACGGCGAAGAACTCAGCAAAGATTCAAGCTTCGTTATGGATGGCAAAGAATATATCCAATACTCCGGCTTCACATTTCAATACGTCACGTATGCGCGCCTAACGAGCGATCGAAGAGAAGATGCCATCGTTGTGCTGACCTACCACTCAGGCGGAACGCAGACGACCAATTACGTCTACATCTATTCACCTGAAGCGGGTGGGCCGAAGTTGCTGGACTTTTGCTATACCGGAGATCGGGCCTATTCAGGCCTATACGATGTTCGGGCCGAAAATGGAATCTTGGTTTTCGATCTCCTAGACCCGAAAAAGGCTTCAGGAGATT
>JASHUF010000444.1 GCA_030040175.1 Acidobacteriaceae bacterium | reverse complement strand
GGCTGCGTGGCCGGCGTAAACAACGTTGCGTCGGCGGTCAACACGGTGTTCAGCAACATCAGCACTACACTTTCCTGATTGCGGCACGGCGCAGATTCCAAGGCTGGGGCTTCGGCTCTGCCCTTTTTGACGATTGAGGCGGGGTTCGCGCGGGCGAGCAGAGCCTGCATGCAAGCGTGAGGCCATGGCCGCCTGCGATTCCCAGCAGCGAAAGAGCGAAAACCATAAGCGGCGAGCGCATTCTTGTCATGCCGGCGTCACTGCGTGATAGAATCGACTGCCGCTTTCGAAATCTTCGCACTCCCGCCCCCAGGGGAACGGGGGAGACGCGAGGGATAGAACATCGTCGAAGGGCTTGTAGCCGATGCCCATGGACATCAGCATGCCCGTCAGTCCTGCGCGATCGCCCGCGCGCGCCAGGGCGATCAGCTTGTCGAGGTTTTGCCGGAAAGAGATCTCTTCGAGCGGCGTGTTGGGTATGCGAAAGATCTTTTCGAAGCCCGTTTGCTCGAGCGATTCTCCCCTGCAGGCCAGTTCTTCCTCCATCTTTTCCCCCGGGCGAAGACCGGTGAACTCGATGAGAATGTCCTGCCCGGGTTTGAGTCCGGCAAGCTCGATCATCTGCCGCGCAAGATCGAGCACGCGCCGGGGGTTGCCCATATCCAGCACAAAGGTCTCGCAGCGCACAGCCATGCTGCCGGCGCAGAGCACCAGCTGCACCGCTTCCGGAATGGTCATGAAAAAGCGCACGATGCCGGGGTGGGTAACGGTCACCGGCCCTCCCTGCTCGATCTGCTTCTGAAAGAGCGGGATCACGCTGCCGCGGCTGCCCATCACATTTCCGAAGCGGACGGCTGCGGCTTTCATTCCGCCGCCGCTGGAGCAGTACGCAAGCAGCTCTTCGCCGATGCGCTTGGTCGCGCCCATCACGTTGGCCGGGTTTACGGCCTTGTCGCTGGAGATGAACACAAAGCGCTCCACCCCCAGGGCGCGGCAGCTCTCGAGAAGATTCTTCATGCCCAGTACGTTGTTGAGGACGGCTTCGCAGGGATGCTTTTCCATCAGCGGCACGTGCTTGTGCGCCGCCGCATGCAGTACCACCTGGGGCCGAAATTCGCGAAACAGAGCATCGAGCCGCTCGCGGATTTTGAGGTCGGCCACCATGGGCTCGACGGCGACATGCGGATTGCTGAAGCGCAGTTCGCGATCGAGGTCGTAGATGGCATTCTCGTCTTTGTCCAGAAGGGCAAGCTGGGCGGGTTTGAGAAGCAGCAATTGGCGGCAAAGCTCGCTGCCGATGGAGCCTCCCGCTCCGGTGACGAGCACGCGCTTCCGCCGGTAGGCTGCGTGAACCTGCGGAGCGCATGCGCCGGTGGCTGCGCTCGAACGGCCCAGAAGATCTTCAATGCGCACCGCGCGTACCCGGCCGATCCGGGCCGAAGGGGCCGGCTGCGGGACCGGCGCCGGCGGGCAAAGCGAGGGTTGAGCCGCTTCCCCGGAGCCGCGATTCGAGGGCAGCAGCCGTCTGGCGGTGCGCAGCAGAATGCGGAGATCCGCGCCCAGCGTGGCGCTGCGGCAGTACGCCAGATCGAGTGCGAGCTTCTGCGGCAGCAATACCTCAGCGTAGTAACTCTCGCGGTCACGCTGCGCGGCCAACTCGATCTCCTCGTCGATGAAGGCGAGCGCGGCCGGGCCGGTGATGCCAGGCTTCAGCAAGAGCGCCGCCTTCTGCGTTGCGTTGTAACGGGCCACATACTCCGGAACCTCAGGCCGCGGACCCACCAGGCTCATCTCGCCTTTGAGCACATTGAAGAGCTGGGGCAGCTCGTCCAGCTTCCAGCGGCGCAGCCGGCGCCCGGCGCGGGTGATGCGCGCGTCGCCGGCCGCGGTGATCTGCGGACCCGCATTGCCGCATACCATGGTGCGGAACTTGAGCACGTTGAACGGACGCCCGCCTAAACCCACCCGGCGCTGACGAAAGAAGATGGGGCCAGGCGAGCTGAGGCGCACCGCCGCTGCACAGGCAAGCAGTACAGGAGAGCCCGCGGCCAAAGCCGCCGCCGCACCGGCAAGGTCGAACAGGCGCTTGCCCCAGCGCAGATACCAGCTGCTCTCCCCGGCGGGTTGCCGCTCAACCGAAGCGGGGGCAGCCTGCGCGCCAGCCACCGGCTCAAGGGTCCGCGGGGAACGCGAAACAGCAGGCTCGCAGAGATTCCTCGTCTTCGGCATCTCTTGCTCGGGAATGACCGTGGCGCGGAGCCGGTATGTGCCGGCAATTTCCGTCAGCGCGGCGATGACGCGATTCTGATCTTCGCCGCGCATCGCCGGATAAAGCGGCAAGGAGATGCAGCGTTCGAAGTAGTCCTCCGCCACCGGGAAGTCCCCGCGGCGATACCCCCAACGATCGCGATAATAGGGATGCAGGTGCAGCGGGATGAAGTGGACCGAGGCGCCGATGCCGCGCTGTTTCAGTTCCTCGATCACCCGGTCGCGGTGAATGCTCAGCCCACCCGGGCGGATGCGGATGACATACAGATGCCACGCATGCTCAACCCCGGGCAGAACCGATGGGATTTCGTAGGCTTCGAGCGCGCCGAGTGCTTCAGTGTAGCGCCGGGCGAGCAGGCTGCGCCGCCGCCAGATAGCGTCGCACTTGGCAAGCTGCGAGATGCCCAGAGCCGCCTGCATGTCGGTGAGGTTGTACTTGAAGCCCGCGGCCAGAATCTCGTACCGCCACGATCCCTCGGCCGTGTAGCGCTTCCACGCGTCCTTGCTGATGCCGTGGAGCCGCATCACGCGCATGCGATCGGTCCACTCCTCGTCATCGGTGGTCACCATGCCGCCTTCACCCGTGGTAATGCTCTTGGTGGCATAGAACGAGAAACAGGTCAGATCGCCCAAGGTGCCGATCCTCTTGCCGCGGTAGCGCGCAGGCAGAGCGTGGGCGGCGTCTTCAATCACCCGCAGGTTGTGCGCCCGGGCAGTTTGCAGCAGCGAATCCATTGCGCATGGATGGCCGGCAAAGTGAACGGGAAGAATGGCGCGCGTGTTCGCGGTGATAGCCCCATGCACCCCTGCCGGGTCGAGGTTGAAGGTTTCCGGATCGCAGTCCACCAGCACCGGACGGGCCTTGCAGTAAACCACCGCCTCCGCGGTTGCAGCGAAGGTGAGCGTGGGCACAATCACCTCGTCGCCTTCGCTGACGCCGACCGCATCCAGGGCCACGTGCAAGGCCGCGGTGCCGGAGTTGACGGCGATGGCGTGGCGTGCACCTATGTATTGCGCAAATTCGTTCTCGAACTGCGCCGTCTTGGGGCCGGTCGTGATCCAGCCGCTCTCCATCACTTCGTGGACGGCGCGCATGTCGTCCTCTTCGATAAGAGGAATGTGGAAGGGAAGAAACCGGGTTGATTCCGTTTGCATAGCACTCCTAGGGAAGATGCAGGCCGCAGTTCAAATCTGTCCGGCAGCGCAAGGATCGTGCGGCAAGGACGGATACGCCGTAGAACCGGTTGCATCCATGGCCCATGGCGATGAGAAAACGCCCTTCAGGGGCTAAAGCCCGCGATTGTGTTGGCGCTTATCGGCACGACTGAAGTCGTGCCCTTGCAAAACGCCATTGATGCAACCAGTTCTAGGAAAGCGAACCGGTGGAAGAAAAAACTTGAGGCCTCTGGCGGCTGCCTCGCAAAAAATTGAAGCTCTCGGGATGGGCGAGAAAACCGGAAAGCGTGCCCAGGCCGTAGGCGAGATGAAGGCCAAGAAAGACGGGCGGAAGCAGCAGCGCGGATAGCGATTTTTCGCCCAGAGCCACATCGAGCGCAGAAACCGCTCCAACCGCGAGATGCAGTCCCAGCGCGGCCGCCAGCGGGGCCGGAGCCATCCAGCAGTACGGAGCGGGCAAAAGGGCTCCGGCGATGGCAGCCAGGGAAGCTGCGATCAGGCTCAAGACAAAAACAAACGGAATGAAGTGCCGCGCGGCCATGGACGCGGGATTTTTCTTGAGCGAGATCACGTTCCAAAATCCGTTGTTGTACATGTAGTGGAGCAATCCGCGGACCGTCGCTTGGGGCCAGTAGAGGCAATGCGTCTTCCAGGTGCAATACATCGTGTGTCCGCGCGCAACCAGCTTTTGATTGAGGTCGTTGTCCTGGTTGCGCAACAGTTCCTCGTCGTAACCGCCTGCCTCCAGGGGCAGTTCCCTCCGCATTACGGCGTAGTTTGCCGTATCCACGAAGCCCTCGCTGCAGGTGCGGAACGATTTGCGCGACGAACCGAAGGGATGGCCGGCAGCCCACGCAGCCAGACGCGCCTCGACCGTAGCGCAGGCCGGAACCGTGATCACCCGCCCGCCGCAGGCGCCGGCGCCGCGCGCCAGAAGCTCTTTGAGGCAAACGCCGAAATAGTCGTGGCTGGCCAGGCAATGGCCGCCGAAGATGCACACATACTCGCCGCGCGCTTCGCGGAGCCCCAGGTTGTAGGCAAACGGCGTCCGCCGCCTCTCGTTGGTGAACACGCGCACTCTGGCGTCGCGGGCGGCATAGCGCTCGAGGATCTCGCGCGTGTTGTCGACCGAGCCGCCGTCGATCGCCAGCACTTCGATCGCGCAGCCGGGGCTGTCCTGGGCGAGAAGGGAATCCAGGCAGCGCTCAATTCCGTGACCCTCGTTGAGGGTGGGGAGAAGAATTGAGATCAATGGCAGCTTCTCAGGGTTCCTTCCGCTCATCGTTCAGTCCCCTTTCAAGAATTCCATCCCGGTCTTTTACCCCCTGCCCTTCACCCCTGTCTTGGCGCGCCGTCTTTTGCCCATCGACGGCCTCGAGGTCGACGGGATGCTCTGCACGCCGCTGGCCGGCAGCAGCAGCCAACGGAATTTCCACGCCAAGATGGGAAGGCGCATTCACCGGCAGCAATTCGGCTGCGACCAAGCGGCCGTGCGCGACCTCCAGAAATGATGAAGCCCTCATCCAGCAATCGTTCCGGCGGGCGCGGTCCGCGGCCGGCCGCCGCGCACGCGAACTCCACGCATCTGCACGGAGGCGAGCACAACCGGATCGGAGAGATCATATCCGGCATCGCGCCGGTGCGCAAGGCGCGCAAGGAAGTTGCAGCTCGATTCGACTTCGAACTCCTGTTCCCGCCGGCGCGTGCCCGCCCGGGCGCAGAATAATCGGTTTCGTGGATGGAAATAAGGAAGAGGCCGCCACCGGGGCATCCGATATCCTCAGCTTTAACGGCATTTTCTGAGTTACTGTGTCCTTTTCATTTCCTCGTAAGGTCGCCGCTCCCTGTTGGACGCGTCGAGTCTGCCTTCCGTCTTGGGGATACAGCGACTCAGAAAATGCGCGCGTGCCGGGAATCACG
>JASHUF010000443.1 GCA_030040175.1 Acidobacteriaceae bacterium | reverse complement strand
CGCGCCGACTTTGCCCTCGACTACAACCTTCCCCACAACATGCGCATCCTCACCAGCTACTCCCGCTCCTTCGCTTCGACTGGCAACGAAAACATCTGGGAGACCGGCATCGTCTATCGCCTCCTCTTCCCCGCCTGGAGGGGCAAATCCCAGTAGTCCCGCGCAAAAACGAGTGTCTCTTCTGGCACCATATTCGTTTTTGCCTCGATGGACGGGATCGTGGAGGGAGCGGCTGCCTTCAGGCCGCTGAATCAACCGCCATCTTCCGCGAGGGGCTTTACGGCATTTTCTGAGTTACTGTGTCCTTTTCATTTCCTCGTAAGGTCGCCGCTCCCTGTTGGTCGCGTCGACTCTGCCTTCCGTCTTCGGGATACAGCTACTCAGAAAATGCGTTAGCCCCGGCTTGCCGCGATTTTTCTCACCGGCGTCAGGACCCGGAACATCAGGGTGACGGCCGCGGCCATCGCTGCCAGTCCCAGCAGCACGGGCGGATACCCAAAGCGCGTAAACAGCACCCCCGCGAGCGCCGTTGCTCCGGCGCCGCTCAATGCATTCGTAAACATCGTCATCGCCGCCGCGGTGCTGCGCTCGGCATCCGGCAGCGAATCCATCAGCAGATTGTAGAGCCCCGGCGTGCTCGCCCACTGGGCGGCGGCGAACGTCATATACAGCGCCACCGCCAGCCCCTGGCTGTGCGCGCCGGCGAGCGCCGCCAGCACCAGCGCCGCCGACATCTGCGTGAGCACGATTCCGTTCATCAATCCGGTCTTGCGAAACAGGTACGGCACCAACAGGCCCATTGAAAACTGCAACAGTTGCACGGCGGCGAAGATCAATCCGATGTGCGTCATCGATACGCGCAGATCGTGCTCCAGGTAAACCACCGCGAACGGCGTAAACGCGGCCAGTAACCCGGCCCAAAGGGCCATGGGAGGAAGAAAACGCTTGAGGAAGGGATGGAGCTTCCATTGCCGCCAGCCCGCCGCCACTGCCTGCGCACCCTCCTCGCCCGCAGCGGGCTCCGGCACGCGCAGCCGCAGGACGGGCAAAAGCCCGGCAAGTGCAATCGCGGAGCTCAGCAGCAGGATCAGGCGCTTCACCTCCGCCGGTTGCATCGCAATCCCGAGCTCCGCCAGCCACGGCTGCAAATAGCCGCACACCAGCCCGCCCACCATGCTGGTGCCCACGCTCACGGAGTAGATCAGGCTGAACCCCGCGGTGCGATTGCTCTCGTTCGTCAGCCGCGCCACCGCGGGAAGATAGCACACGCCCCATCCGCTCATGGCCAGGCCGGCAGAAAACGCCAGCCCGATCTGCGCCGGCTCCCACATCCAGACGGACCGCGCCGCGCTCAGGATGGGAGCGCTCACGAACAACGCCAGCAGCAGCGGCCGCACGCCGAACCTGCGCGTAAAACCGCCGGAGGGCAGAGTGCCCGCCACCGATCCCAGCGTGAAGGCGCCGCCAATCCAGCCCATGGTGCGCTCGTTGAAGCCCAGATCCAGCAGATAAAGATTGAAGAGGAAAAAATAGACGCAAAACCCGGCGTCGTAAAAGAACGCGGCCCAAAAGAACAGCCAATAGCCGCGGCTCAGGTTCCTTTCCCTGAAGTTGTTTCCCTTGACCCAAGGCAGCGGATCGCGCCAGGACGAATCTGTGCTCCGGGGTTCGATCGCGGCGCCGGCCCGCAACGATTCGCCCGGGGACGGGCCCGGCGCTTCAATCACCGGCTCGTTCACCGGCCTTCCTCCACCAGCCTCCGCAGCCGCTCCACCGCCCATTCCAGGCTTGTGTATCGCAGCTCCAGGACACCTAGCATCAGCAATTGCTCGATGGCTGCGAACTGCCTGGCACGCGAGGCCGCCGAGCCGAAGAGCACCTGGTGCATGAAAAGCCTGGCCACATCTTTGCGGTAGGGAATCAGCTCCTGCGTCCCGCCCGCCCTTCGATTCAGGAACACGACGAAGTCTGCCCGCGCCGTCTGCGTGCGCGCAATCGGCCGCCCGTTCAGATGGAACTCGATTGTCGGCTTGCCCGCCGCCCGCGGCGTAATCTCCAGCCCCTCGAGTTCCGGAAACAGCGCGGCTGACGGCGGCCGGAAGCGCAATTTGTAACAGTCGCCTGTAACCATCCGCTCCGTTCCGCCATTGAGCAGGAAGCTGGCGTCGTCGCTCACATATGTCCAGCCGCTGCGCGCGCACGCATAGGAAAGCGTCGATTTGCCGGCTCCCGAATCGCCGCACAGCAGCACGCCGCGTCCCTTGAGAGCCACGCATCCGGCATGCACACAGGTAGCGTAGTTCGTCGAAATGCAGAATCCCGGGAATCCCAGCAGGTAATACTGCAAATAAAGCGGGTGCGCCATCGCCGCCTGCGAGATCTTGATCGCTGCAGTGCAGCGATCGAGATCCACGATGCTGAAGTTGTCTTTGTCGGCAACCTGCATCAACAGCGGCAGCATCAGCTCATAGCCGGGCTCCGGAGGGCATTCGCGTGTATCGCTGGGCGCCAGGTGCACGTCCACGGCGATGGGGTCCGTATCCCGCAACGCGGCAAATTCGCCCCACATTTTCCGGTAGAGTTCCAGCACCGCGCCGGAGTTCGACCGCACCGTGGCCGGAAATCCGTACGGGTAGAGCGTCTCTTCAAAGGGAAGATCCGGCAGGTCCAGGACATGGGGAGGAAGCTTCACCGGCCGCGATGACGCACTGCACGCGGCTTCAATCTCTTCAATGGTCCACATCGTTTGCCTCCGCCGTGGCGGGCGTTCCTCGCTTGCCGTCGCGAATGCGTGCGTCAAAAGACATACTTCGCCGCGAACTGAACGATGCGCGGGTTGGCCACCGTGCTGGTGATGAGCCCGAACGAGGAGCTTGCCGTGGGATTCACGAGCGCCGGATCCGTGTAGCCGAGATACGGGTCGGGGTTGCCGAACTGCGGCGTGTTGGTCAGATTGAAAAACTCGGTCCGGAACCGGAAGCTGCCGGCCTCGCGCACCGGGAACGACCGTTCCACCGCTATATCGAAGTTGTGCTCGCCCGGTCCGCGCGTAAAGCCCACGCCGCTGTCGCCGAAATCCTGGTCGGCGAGGCTGGTCCCGTACGGCGCCTCGGGCGCGCGCGTAAACGCGTTGGGATCGAGGTATCCGTTCAGCACCCGCGA
>JASHUF010000442.1 GCA_030040175.1 Acidobacteriaceae bacterium | reverse complement strand
CTGAAGACGAGAGCCAGCTCCGCGACAGCCTGAAGACCTTCACCAACGTCTACGCGCTGGTGGAGCAGAACTACGCCGAGCCCCTCGCCGGCGACCGCGCCGACGACGCGATTTATGACGGCGCCATCCCGGGCATGCTCCAGGTGCTCGATCCTCACTCCCACTTCTACGATCCCAAGGCCTACGCCCGCCTGCGCGAAGATCAGCGCGGCCATTACTACGGCGTCGGCATGGTCATCCAGGAGCAGAACAGCAAGGTCTACGTGCTTACCCCCTATGAGGACACGCCGTCCTATCGCGCCGGCATTCACCCCGGCGACATCATCTCCGCTGTCGACGGCAAGAGCACCGATGGCTGGTCCTCTGACCAGGTGGCCAAGGCGCTCAAGGGCCCCAAAGGCACGCACGTGCAGGTAACCATGATCCGTTACGGCCAGCCCAAGCCGCTGGTCTTCGATCTCACCCGCGACGAGATTCCCCATCCCTCCATCGATCTGAAGTACGAAATCCGTCCCGGTGTGGGCTACATTCACCTCACCCAGTTTCAGGAAACCACCGGCCAGGAGATGGAGGACGCCATCAACGGCTTCGGCAGCCTCAAGGGACTCATTCTCGACCTGCGCGATAACCCCGGCGGCCTTCTCAGCCAGGCGGTCGACGTGTGCGATCACCTGCTGGCCAAGGGCCAGACCATCGTCTCCCAGCGCGGCCGCGCCTATCCTGACCAGAACTACACCGCCACGCACGGCAACGGCGGCAAGACCTTCCCCATTGTGGTCCTGGTGAACCGCGACACCGCCTCGGCAGCGGAGATCGTCTCCGGCGCCCTCCAGGATCACGACCGTGCCCTCATCGTGGGCGAAACCACTTTCGGCAAGGGCCTGGTGCAGACCGTCTACAACCTGAGCGAAAACACCGGCCTTGCCCTCACCACGTATCACTATTACACGCCCTCCGGCCGGCTCATCCAGCGCAACTACGCGGGGCTTTCGCTCTACGACTATTACAACCACGCCGGCGCCCTGCCCGCCGACTCGAGCAACCGCGAGGTGAAACTCACCGACTCCGGCCGCACCGTCTACGGAGGCGGCGGCATCACTCCCGACGAAAAGATCGAGCCGCCCAAGAGCAACCACTTCCAGGACGAACTGCTCGACCGCAACGCCTTCTTCCTCTTCGCGCCCGTCTACGTCTCGAGCCACACCGTCGACAAGGACTTCGAGGTCGACGACGCCATGATCTCCGACTTTGAAAAATACCTCACCAGCCAGGGCATTGAGTGGTCCAATGCAGACGTCGACGGCGTGAAGGACTGGCTCAAGTCGAACATCAAGAAGTATGTCGTCACCATCGAATTCGGGCAGTTGCAGGGACTGCGCGTGATGGCCGACTGGGATCCCATGATCCAGAAGGCGCTCAACTATCTGCCTGAGGCGCAGGCGCTCGAAGACAACGCCAAGAAGGTGGACGAGGAGAAGGCCGAGGCGCGCAACCCGAACGCCGGCAGCAGCGCCCAGTAAGTGCGGCTCCGGGCATCTTGCTGAGAGGCCATCCTGAAGAGGATGGCCTTTTGGTCTCAGCGGGCCGCCATTCCCCAAGGATCGCGTCTTGCACGCGGCTGCAGCGTAACGACATTTGCAGTCGCCGCACTATGGTGAGGAAAGGGGTACGCATGCCCGCGACCGCGAAGGTGGACAGCGTGATTGAGCGCGAACGCGAAGGGTTGATGGCGGAGACGCGCATCGCCCAGTGCCCGCCCTTTGTCGCCGTCAACAATATGGCCGTCGTGGCCCAGTACCCCACCGCGCTGCGCGCCAAGCATCCCGCCAAAGTGAGCGCGCTCAAAGGATCCAAGGGCTCGGCCTTCGTGGTCGATTGCCCCTCGCTCAAGTCGGCCTGCCTCTGGGTGGCCACGTCGAACGACGGTTACCGCGAAGACTATCTCGAGTTCCTGCGCTCGGTTCACGGGCTCCAGATTGCGGCCATCCCCACGGGCTTCGATGTGGACCACCTTTACAACCGAAGCCGCGCGCAGATCTACATGCTCGAGTTCATCCGCCTGGCGCTGGTAAAAGGAGCCGCGAACCGCTCGCACGGCGCCTCCTACGAGAAGGACCTCACCCGCAACGAGGCCGCGCGTGTGCGCAAGGAGATGAAGCTGATGGACGAAATTTCAATGATGAAATACTTCGGCTACCTCTCGCCGCTGCGCTCCAACCCGCGCGCCGCCGAGGTGCGCGCCTACGCCAACTTTGCCGCCAGCCAGATGGGCCTCGATGCCGATGAAATCTGCGCCAGCGTCCAGTATCTGCGCAGGAAAGCCGCAACGCCCTGGGCGCGGGGCTAACGCATTTTCTGAGTAGCTGTATCCCGAAGACGGAAGGCAGAGTCGACGCGACCAACAGGGAGCGGCGACCTTACGAGGAAATGAAAAGGACACAGTAACTCAGAAAATGCCGTAGCCACGGATGACCGGCCACGGCGGGCGCGTCCGGCCCCATTGCCGGTGCCGGTCGCTCACGGCTCGTCGTTATAAACCCCCACCTCGATCGCGCCGCCCTCCACCTGCCGCGCCCGGAACATCCCCGGTGTGTTGAAGCTCCACGCCATTTGCCCGTCCGGGGTAATTGCAATCACGCCGCCGTCGCCGTGAATCTCCGGCAATTGCTTATGGATGACTTCGTTCACCGCGTCGTTCAGCTTCATGCCTTC
>JASHUF010000441.1 GCA_030040175.1 Acidobacteriaceae bacterium | reverse complement strand
GGACACCGGCGACAGCGATCGCGCCGTGCCTCTGGGGCGCAAACTGCTGGCGCAGGCCCCGCACGATGCCGATCTGCTGAACCTGAACGGCGAACTGGAGAAGAAGGCGGGCGACTATCAGGCTGCGCGCAAGCATCTGGAAGAAGCGGTGACGCTCGACCCCAACAGCCCTGATCCGCGGGTGAACCTGGGTCTTGTCCTGGTGGAGCTGAACGATCCCGCCGGAGCAAAGATGCAGTTGGAGAAGGCCCTGGCGCTGGGCAGGGATGAACCGCAGGTCCACTTCGAGCTGGCCACGGTTCTGCGCACTCTGGGTGAGACACAGGCAGCGCAGCAGCAGCTGGCGCTTTCCCAGCAGAAGCTGAAGCAGGAGTCGGACCGGGCTCTTGCCGTATCCAAGGTGGCCGAGGCCGCGGCGGCGGTGAAGGCGGGAGATAACCAGAAGGCGGCAGAGCTCTACCGGCAGGCCTGCGCCGCCGAACCGCAGAACGCCAGGCTGGCCTACCAGCTGGCACTGGTACTGGACAATCTGGGCGACCGGACGGGGGAGCGAGCCGCGCTGGAGCAGGCCATCCAGGCCAATCCCCACTATGTTCCGGCGCAGTACCAGCTCGGGTACGTGGATTTACAGGCGGGCGACAACGCGGGGGCGGAGCGGCAGTTCCGGCTGACCGCCGACGAGGCCCCGGACAATGCCCAGGCGTGGATCGGGCTGGCCGCTGCGCTAGGCGCCGAATCCCGCTTTGAGGAAGCACGCAAAGCCGCGGCCACCGCGCTCCGGCTCGACCCCAACGATGCGGCCACTCTCGACTATCTGCTGGGGGGAAGCCTTTATGCCGCGGGCCATATCGAAGAGTCCGTTGCGCCGCTCAGGGAGGCAGTCCGTCTCCGTCCCCAGGAGTTGCAGGGGCATCTTCTGCTGGGCGCGGCGCTGGCCCAACTCGGGCGCAACCCTGAAGCAGCTTCAGAGTGGAGCGCGGCTCTGAAGATCGACCCCAACTCCAAGGCGGCGCTCGACGGCCAGGCCAAAAGCCTCATCGCCACCCGGGATTACGCCTCGGTGATCCGCAGTTTGCGCAGCGTGGCGCGCGACGAGAACCTCGCTCTCGATCTGGCCATCGCGTACCGCAACACGGGCATGCTGGACGAAGCCGAGCAGACGCTGAAGCAGGGTCTCGAGGCCGAACCCGGCTCCGACGCTTTGACCGCGGCTCTGGTCTCTCTCTATGACGAAACGAACTATGCGGCCGCGACCAAGCTGTCGGAAGAGATCGCCCGCCAGAAACCCGGCGATCTGGAAGCGCAGCGGATTTATCTCCGGACTCTGGTGGACACCGGCGACAGCGATCGCGCCGTGCCTCTGGGGCGCAAACTGCTGGCGCAGGCCCCGCACGATGCCGATCTGCTGAACCTGAACGGCGAACTGGAGAAGAAGGCGGGCGACTATCAGGCTGCGCGCAAGCATCTGGAAGAAGCGGTGACGCTCGACCCCAACAACCCTGATCCGCGGGTGAACCTGGGCCTTGTCCTGGTGGAGCTGAACGATCCCGCCGGAGCAAAGATGCAGTTGGAGAAGGCCCTGGCGCTGGGCAAGGACGAACCGCAGGTCCACTTCGAGCTGGCCACGGTTCTGCGCACTCTGGGCGAGACACAGGCGGCGCAGCAGCAGTTGGCGCTCTTCGCGCAAAGGCAGAAGCTGGAGTCGGACCGGGCTCTTGCCGTATCCAAGGCGGCCGAGGCCGCAGCGGCGGTGAAGTCGGGAGATAACCAGAAGGCGGCAGGGCTCTACCGGCAGGCCTGCGCCGCCGATCCGCAGAACGCCAGGCTGGCCTACCAGCTGGCACTGGTACTGGACAATCTGGGCGACCGGACGGGGGAGCGAGCCGCGCTGGAGCAGGCCATCCAGGCCAATCCCCACTATGTTCCGGCGCAGTACCAGCTCGGGTACGTGGATTTACAGGCGGGCGACAACGCCGGCGCGGAGCGGCAGTTCCGGCTGACCGCCGACGAGGCCCCGGACAATGCCCAGGCGTGGATCGGGCTGGCCGTTGCGCTGGGCGCCGAATCCCGCCTTGAAGAAGCACGCCAGGCTGCGGCCACCGCGCTCCGGCTCGACCCCAACAATGCAACCGCACTCAACGTCAGCCGGGAATTGGCTGCCAGCCAGAATCAGAACTAGCGATCCAGGAATCCGCGGGAGAATGGCGCCGATAAGGAACAACAGGGAAACCAGTCTTTGGACGCGCCGCCGGCTCTTGAGGACCGCTCCCGCGGCTTTGGCTCCGGCGCTCCTTCCCGGCGGACTTTCCAGCGGATTGAGAGCCGCGGTCCCGGCGCAAAAAGCTGCGCCCGCCTTCTCCCGCTTTGTGGATGTGGCCCGGGCGGCAGGGCTCACCTCGACGATCGTCTACGGCGAGCCCGACAGCTGTACTTACATCGTCGAATCCATGGCCACCGGCTGCGCATTTTTCGATTACGACAACGACGGCTGGATGGACATTTTCATTCTCGGCGGGCGCACGCTCAAGGGAACGCCGCCCGGTTCGGGCAACCGGCTCTACCACAACAATCGCGACGGCACATTTACCGACGTGACGGCCAAATCCGGTCTGGCCGATCGGGACGGGGAACAGGGCTGGGCGCAGGGCGTCTGCGCCGGGGACTACAACAACGACGGCTGGGAGGATCTCTTCCTTACCTACTACGGCCAGAATCGTCTCTACCGCAACAACGGCGACGGCACCTTCACGAATGTGACCGCAGAGGCCGGCCTGCTCCATCCCCAAACCCGCTACAGCACCGGGTGCACCTTCGTGGATTACAACCGCGACGGCCACCTCGATCTCTTTGTCTCGAACTATCTCGAGATCGATATGGCCACGGCGCCCAAGCCCGCGGTCGACGTGCCCAACTGCAATTACGCCGGCGTAGCCGTCTTTTGCGGCCCGCGGGGCCTGCCCTACGCGCAGCAATACCTCTACCGCAACAACGGCGACGGCACCTTTACCGATGTCTCCGGGGAGTCCGGCATCGCCGCCCTGAACGGATCGTATTGCCTGACGGCGGTGAGCTTCGATGCCGACGAGGACGGCTGGCCCGACATCTTCGTGGCCTGCGACATGACGCCTTCCTTCCTGCTGATGAACAACCGCAACGGCACCTTCCGCGAAGAGGCCCTGCTTCGCGGCATCGCCCTCAGCGGCGAAGGCCAGGAGATGGGGGGCATGGGCGCGGGCGTGGGTGATTACAATCTCGACGGCCACACCGATATTGTGAGGACGCACTTCTATAACCAGGCCACGGGCCTCTACCGCAACAACGGCAAAGGCAATTTTGACGATGTAACCGTGCAAGCCGGGCTCAACAAGGAGACACGCTACGTCTGCTACGGCGCCGGCATCGTGGACCTGGACAACGACGGCTGGCCCGACATCCTGATCACCTCGGGCGCCTTATATCCAGAGGCGGCCCGCGCCAACGCGACACTCTTTCCCGTGCGCACGCCGCGCCTCCTGTTCCGCAACCAGGGCGGCGGGATCTTTGTGGAGATGGGCGCGGAAGCCGGCCCCGGCATCGAAGCGGCGCATTGCAGCCGCGGCGCAGCCTTCGGCGACTTCGACAACGACGGCGACATGGATGTGCTCATCATGAACCTGAATGAGCCGCCCACTTTGCTGCGCAACGACGCTCCCGCGGGCAGCCACTGGATCAAGGTCCGCCTGGAGGGCGTGAAGAGCAACCGCAGCGCCATTGGTGCGCGCGTGGTGGTGCGCTACGGCGGCAAGGTGCAGGTGCAGGAGGTCACGAGCGGATGCAGCTTTCTCTCTTCCAACGATCCGCGCCTTCACTTCGGTCTGGGCGAGGCTGCCAATGCGGATATTGAGGTTCGCTGGCCGTCGGGACTGGTGGAGCACGTGCGCAGTGCCGCCGCCAACCAGTTGCTCACGCTGCGCGAGGGCGTGGGACAAGTGAAAGGCCGGCCGTTCCGGTAACGCGTGCATCACCCGGGAGACGAGCAGCGTGTCTGAATCAGCCGATTGACAACGAGGACTTTTTTGAGAACGATCCTGACGATTGGCTCAGTTGCCCGGCCTTTTTCGCACCTGCGCCTTTGCGGCCTGTCAGGGGAATGATGGAGGGGGATTATGAAGGGCTCTCACTGCCGCGCCGTGCTTAGAATATCGGCGATTGTGTCTTTGCTTCTCTCTTGCCTTTCTGTTTCAGGCTTCTCGCAGCAGCAGCCTGCGGAGGCCGACAGGCCGTGGATGAACACCAACCTTTCGCCGGATGAGCGCGCCGCTTTGGTCATGAAAGAAATGACCCTCGACGAGAAGATCCAGCTCCTGCATGGAAACGGGATGCCGATGTTCGACCCGATTACTCCCGTGACCGCCATGTCAAACCGCGGCGGGGGCTACGTGGCTGGGATTCCGCGGCTGGGAATTCCGGCGCTCGACATGTGCGACGCGGCTTACGGCGTCCGCGGCAGCGCAACCAATGGGCGCTATTCCACGGCTTTGCCCGCGGATGTTGCCTTGGCGGCAAGCTGGGATACTGCGGCGGCCTTTGACTACGGTGCGCTCATCGGGCGTGAGCTGCGGGCGCAGGGCTACAATATGTCGCTGGGCGGGGGCGTGGATATTACGCGCGATCCGCGCAACGGACGGACGTTTGAGTATCTGGGCGAGGATCCTGTGCTGGCCGGAACCATGGCGGCCCGGCTGATTCAGGGAACCCAGTCGCAGCACGTCCTGGGTGACATCAAGCACTATGCGTTCAACGATCAGGAGAGCGGACGCGGCGCGGCCGATGCTCAAATTGGGGAGCGGGCGGCGCGGGAGAGCGACCTGCTCGCCTTTGAGATTGGCGTCGAGCAGGGCCAACCCGGCGCTGTGATGTGTGCGTATAACCGCGTGAATGGCGTCTTTTCCTGCGAGAACAATTACCTGCTGAATGAAGTGCTGAAAAAGGATTGGAAATTCCCTGGATTTGTGGTCTCGGACTGGGGTGGGACGCACAGTCTTGAAAAAGCTTCGG
>JASHUF010000440.1 GCA_030040175.1 Acidobacteriaceae bacterium | reverse complement strand
GCCGGGATCCTGCGCGACGGAGGGCTGCGAGGTGACGCCCTGGGTATCGCTGTTGGCCTGGTTGAGCAAGTAGAAGCCATTGAGCGTGAGACGCTTCAACTGCAAACTGCCGGTGAAAATGAGCTGATTCTGCCGGTATACGCCGCCGGACTGAAACTGGTAGTTGTAAACCGACGGCGCAGCGCCGGTAACGGTATAGGTAGCCGCGTCAAAGGCCGGCGCGGTTACGTTGTCAGTGAGGTACTGGTGGACACCCTGGGTATAGAGATAGGTGATGTTGGCCGTGATCCTCTTGGTGATCTGGCGATCGACGCCGATGCCGCCCTGCATGTCGAGCGCGGCGTGGAAGTGCGGATCGATGGTGTGATACGAAGGCACGCTCGTGGACAGCGTCTCCACTGTCTGCGCAGGCTGCGTGATGGGGTCGGCGGGATCGAAGCAATCGGTTGTAATGACGGAGCAGGGGTTGTCGATCACATAGCTCTTCTGGTTGATGCGGTTGTCGTGGATGGCTTCGGCTACGTAGGGTGCGCCTGCGGCCGAGCCGAAAAAGTTGGGCACGGTAAAGCGGTTGTAGAACCAGCCGTAGCCGGCGCGGACGACGGTTCTGGGCGGATTGGCGCCGGTGTGCCGCGGGCTCCACGCCAGCGAGACGCGCGGCGCCCAGTCGGCATGGTCACGGATGCGATTCTGGCCTTCGGCGCGGAGGCCGAGGCCCATGGTGAGATTGGAATCGACGCGCCAGTCGTCTTCAAAGAACAGCGCGCCATCGAAGAGCATGAGGCGAGCCAGCGGGTTGGTGATCACGGTTGCCGAGTATTGCGATGGGGTCGCGGCCTGATAGTCGGAAGTCAAGGCGAAGGCGTAGGTGCCGTTTTCTCCGGAGGTGGAGTAATTGGCGTCACGATAGCTTCTGAGGCGCATGCCGAAGCGCAGGGTGTGGGGGCCGGCCGTAGCTGTCGAATAGTCCTGAAGCTGCAGGACGTCTTCGTGATCCTGGTCGACGCCGGAACTGTTGCCGCCGGTGGTGAACGCGCCCTGCACGCTGACGGTGGGCCCCGGATATTCGGCCGCCTGGCTGTTGCGGATGCGGCGCCACTGAAAGCGCGCTTCGTTGACCAGCCGCGGATTGACGAGAATCGTATCGCCGATCTGGAGAGTGTTCTCTTCGGCAGTTCCGCTCGTCGCCTGTTCCTGCAGATTGAGCGTGCCCACGCCGCTGCCCGATTGGCTGGAGCGGTAAATTTCGTCGCGGACGGTGAGCATGTTGCTCTTGCCGAGCTCGAAATCGATGCGGGGCTCGATATCGATCATGGTGGAGGGATCGGGGAAGGGCTCGGACAGGTTCTGCGCCGGATTCTGCGGATTGGCCGCATCCACGATCACCTGGTTCTGACGGCTCATGCGGAAGAAGTCGAGGAAGTAGGCGGAGGTTTTGGTCAGCGGCCCGGAGAGGTTGGCGCCGGTGCCGTAGATGTAGTAGTCGGGCTGCTGGGCGATAAGAGGATTTGCCGTGTTCAGGGCCGAATCGTTACCAAAGCTGAACGCCCTGCCCTTGAGCTTCTGCGAGCCGGGTTTGGTGATGATCTCGATGCGCCCATAGCCGATACGGTCGAACTCGGCGGAAAAGGGATTCTGATTCACGCGGATTTCGAGAATTGAGGATTTGGGCGGAAGCTGGCCGCCCTCGAAACCGTCGATGTAGATTTGCCCTCCGTTGGGGCCGGCTGCTGGACCGGCCAGGGCCTGCAACTCGCTCTGGAGTTCGTCGGGATCGTCGGAGAGCGCATCGAGAGCGCCGCCCTTGATCACCATGGAGTTGGCGTTCTGGTCCGGGCTGAGGCCGACGCTCTGGCTCTCATCCTGAACCGTGACCTGTTGCTGCTCGGCCTGGATGGCCAGGGGAAGATCCAACTCTTTGGCAGAGCCGGCTACGATTTGAAGGCCAGGAATCGAAAGCGGCGCGAAGCCCTCGGCCGTGGCAGTAAGCGCATAGGAGCCGGGTGCAAGAGAGCGGAACTCATAGCGGCCGTCGGGCCCGGACCTGGTGGTAAGAACGCGGCTGCCCAGCGTCAGGCTCACGCTGGCTCCCGGGATATTGGCCCCACTGGGGTCGACAACGGCGCCCCGCAACGTCGAGGTCTGCGCGACCGCCCGAGGTTGCAGCGACGAAAACAGCACGAGGATCAACGGTGCCAGGAACCACAGCTTGGTCTTCAAAGGAATCCCCTGTTGGCGGTTGAGCGCGGGTGGGAGTGTTGGTGGTCAGGAGCGGAGACCGCCTGTCCAAGGGACGATCGACGAAAGAGAATCGCTTGCTTGTCTCATAGACGCGCGAGCGGCCAATCCGGCTCATGCCTCAGTGCGCCGTTCGGGAACGCGGTTACCGCAGGTAGCACCATTCGCACGCAGGAGAAACGCGCGCCGTCCGATCGTTGCCACGGTCCTGTCGTTCTGCCTGTTTTGCGCAATCTCTTCCCGTCCGGTTCCCTGCCCCTATTTGCGCTTTCTCTGCGGCTTCCCTTCCTCTGCCTCTTTTTCAAGCGCGCGATCAAGCTGGATGGGCGCCATATCCGGGCCGATGCGCTTGACCAGCGTATCGATCATTTCGTAATTGAGGGTCCGCCCGGAGGTGGGGCGGGTGATGCCGGTAGCCGGGTCGGTGGCAACCTTCCCGCCGGCGCCGAGCTCGAAGCTGAAGGCAGGCACGCTGCCGGAAGGCGTGCTGGCGCTGTAGATGTGGACGGGCAGAAAACCGTCGATGGGATGCAGACGGAATGCGGTCTCGTAGCGATGGTGATTTTTGCTCCAGGTAAAGACGCGAATCTGGTCGAAGTCGAAGGGAAGTCCCGATTGGGGAGGGGCCAGCGCGGTGAGATACTCGGCCGCCTCATGATTGGGCGCATCGGACGCGGGATCGTAGACCTTGGCCAGCAGCCACGCGCCGACGAAGCGCTGACCTTCACCGTACTGAGCGATATCGTCGGGGACATCCACGTCCAGCCGGCTCCCGAGCAGCCAGCCGGTATGACCCTGGCTGTCCCTGGCAAGCCACCAGTCCTCCAGCACCGGCGGCGGCGGTTCCGGCTCAGCCGTCTTGCCGGAGCCGGGCTTCTCCGGCGCCGCCAGCTTTGCCAGCGGTCCAAAGCCGGGCGCTTCCGCGCGGGCAATGGAGGCACGCGCAAGAAGCTGCACTTTGGAGTTGCCGGAAATCAGGTAGAAGTGCTCCGTCTCGCGGCCGGGCTTGAGGTGCATGTAGAGATCGTCGCGGAGCGTTGCCGTGGCCGTGACCGGATCCTGTTTGTGCCGGCCGGCAAGCTGAACAAAGGCAGCGTAGGTCCTGGAGTCCACTACGGCATGATCCTCTATCCATCCAATCTCGTTCTTGGCGGTCTTCACCTTAAGGAAGCGGTGCCCGTGCTCGACCACTTCGAGCGCCTCGCCGTTCACGACCTCGGCCACGCGATTGGAAACCGGCGCCACGCGATCGTGGAGATACATTTCGCGGGCGGAAACGTACACCATCTCCGGCGGGGGCTGATGGAAGCGGCTGCAACCTGCGGCCAAGGCGAGAAACGGGAGCGTAGCGCCTAAAAGTTCAGCCAGGGATGGAAGGCGCCGGACCGGCAGGACAAGACAGTTTGGAGGGAGGTTCAACACAGCCGCGAATTTGCTCTTTGAGGATAGCACTTTGCGCCAGCGTGAACGCAGCCGCCGGGGCGAGGCCGCTGTTGGCGTTTGCGGCCCGATGCGCGCGCATTCTGCGCGTGAAAGCAAGCGGCTCCGGCAGGCCGATGCGGAGAACGCGCACCGTCCGGCAATGCAGCCAGGGAATGCAGATTCGACTGAATTTATGGCGCGGCGGCAATGCCAATGGGATCGGTGGGATCGGCGCCCGTGGCTGAATTGATGGTGTCGTCGAGCTGGCCGGCAGTGGTGGTATCGAAGATGTAGCATTCAAGGTCGTAACTGCCGCCTTCGGAGACGGCGAGGACAAAGTTTGCCGTGCTGTCTTCGGCGAGACCGTAGGGCTGAATGCCGGTGGTAGCCGTGGCGACAGCGGCGATGGTGTATGCGCCATCACTGCCGGTAAGCGAAAATCCGCCGATACTGCCTGCCGAGCTCACGCCCGTGCCGTTGGCCACGTAGACATAATCGCCCGAGGCGATGGGAAGAATTGCGCGCGGGGACAGCCCGCCACTGGCAATCGGCGAGCCCGCCGCCTGGGTGAGCGTTCCACCCAGAGAGCCGTAGTTGAAGACGCGCAGGCCGCCCGTGGTGCCGCCGGAGCCGAGGACTTCTCCGATGTAAAACACGCGCGGGGCCGTCCCCGGGTCCACGGCCACGGAAAGATCGGAGCCGCTCGCGTTCAATGGAGCGATTAAGGAGACCGGGGGCGGCGCGAGGGGATTGGCATCGCCGGCGGTGAACGGAATCGCCAGCGTGCCGCCCTGGCCGGCGGCGACAAAAACGTAGCGGTCGTCGCCGGAGATGGCCAATTGTTCGACCGAGGCGTTGGCCAGCGTGTACGCCTGGGTTCCGACCGAAGCTTTGGTGTAAAGGCCCGAGGAGTTGATGGGGGTTGCGGTCAACTGCAGGCCGCTGGTGCCCTCGACCGCGTCCACGAGCCACGCGCCCGACGGATCGACCGCAATGGCGGAGGCAGGGTCAGAGGAGACCACTCCGCCGTTGTTGCCCAAGGTGAGCGCTCCGTTGGAGCCGATGGTGTAGAGATAGATGCCGACTCCCGTGCTCACGTAGAGAAATCCACCGCCCGGAGACATGGCGATGGCCGTTGGCGCGGCGGAAAGATTGGAGACCCCGATCTGGTTCAAGGTGCCGGAATTGATGCTGTAGGCCACGATCTGGTCTGTGGCCGAGTTGATGACATAAAAATTGCCGCTGGAGAGCGTGGTCGAGGTGGTTGTGGTGGTGGTCGAGGAACCGTTTGGCGCCTGCCAGAAATCGCCGCATCCGGCGAGAAACGGGGTCACAGCGAGCAGCAGCCTCGCGCCTCGTGCGATCTTCATGGTCACTCCTCGCGCATCGCCCGTCGGGGCCACTTTTCTTGCTGTTCCGCTGTTCGCACTTGCGTTCGGGGCTGATTTATCTTCATTTTAAGGAAGCCCGCGCACCCATTTGCGCCGGCCGAATTTTCGTGCTCTTCCAGTTCATCTCGCGCCTGAGGCTTTTCAGCGGCCACGTTCTCTCAGCCGCACCCCATTCCAGGGTTGGCTGTGCAACTGTGGAGTTAGACGCAGCCAGGGGAAGGTTCGCTCACGCAGCTCAGAGGCGCCTGGCCGCGCTACGGCATTTTCTGAGTTACTGTGTCCTTTTCATTTCCTCGTAAGGTCGCCGCTCCCTGTTGGTCGCGTCGACTCTGCCTTCCGTCTTCGGGAT
>JASHUF010000439.1 GCA_030040175.1 Acidobacteriaceae bacterium | reverse complement strand
ATTCACAACCTGGGCACGCGCTCCAGCAAGCCCTTCGTCGCCGTCAGCTGCGGCGCCATTCCGGAAACACTGATCGAGGCCGAGCTCTTCGGCCACGAAAAAGGCGCGTTCACGGGCACCGTGGGCGCACGCGAAGGCTACTTTGAGCAGGCCGCCGACGGCACCCTCTTCCTGGACGAAATCGGCGACCTCAGCCTGTACACGCAAGTCAAGCTGCTCCGCGTGCTCCAACAAATGGAGTTCAGCCGGCTCGGTTCGAGCCGCCTCATCCCCCTGCGCGCGCGCCTGATCTTCGCCACCCACCAGGATCTTGCGAAGCTGGTGGCCGAAGGCAAGTTCCGCCAGGACCTCTATTACCGCATCAACGTGATGCGCATCGAGTCGCCGCCGCTGCAGGATCGCATGGAAGACATTCCCCTCATCGCGCGGCACTTCCTGCATCACTATGCCCAGCTCTTCCAGAAGCCCATGGACGCGATCGAGCCCGAAGCCATGGAGATGCTGCAGGGTTATTCCTGGCCGGGCAACGTGCGCGAACTCGAAAACGTCATGCAGCGCGCCATCATCCTCGCCCCCGGCCGCAGCGTCCGCGCCGAGGACCTCAGCCTGAATCTGCAGGCCGAAGAGGATGCCTCCGCCTTCGACGGCGTGGTCGACATCGGCGATTACCAGCCCGCAGGCTCCTTCGAGCGCCAGCTGCGCGACTACAAGATCAAGCTCGCCGTGGCCGCCGTGCGCGAGAACAACGGCAACAAGACACTGGCCGCGCGCAGTCTCTGCATCTCCCGCGCCTATCTGCACCGGCTCATCCGCCTCGCCGAGACCGATCCGGCCTTCGTGGAGCAGCAACTGCGCGAGTCCGCAACTGCGTAACGCCCCACCCCAAATTTAGGCGCACCAGCCTTGCGCCGCACTTTGGCGAAAGGCTGGGAGACCACACTTGTTCATGCCGTTGCCCCATCCTTCGAGCGTTTTGCGCTCCAGAAGTGGGAATATACAGTCTACGTGTGCCGGTTGTACGCCGGCGGACCCGCCATCACCATGCCGCTGTTCTGGCGTCCGTGAATGTACCAGCAGCACCATGCCGTTTCACTCGGCTCCACGTTGCCCAGTTCCACCAGGTCTTCGTACACGATCTTGCCGTAGAGCAGGATCACTTCCTCCCATTTCTCGATGCGCCGGAACTGCTCTTCGCTGGAGCAGAACTCGCGCACATCTTCCCTGCCGAACGACTTGATCCCGGTCGATTCCCCGGGAAGCAAAATGACCGCGTCGAGAGATTCGTTGGTCTCGGCATCGTTGTAATCCGGTTCCGGCGGCAGCGACGACTGATCGACCTCGGTGGTGATTTTGTCCACCGCGGAGACAATCCTCGCCGGACCGCGCCCGCGGTTCGTGGCCACGATCATGAACCGGTTTTCCACCTTGCCGGAAGGTTCCACGGTGACCAGTATCCATGGCCGCTCCGAGCGCACGAGGGCCTGCGCGTGCAAGAGCGCCGCCTGCGCGCTCAACGCCGCCGACTGCGCCGCCGTTTCGGCGTATTGCGTCTGCCGGTCCACTTTTTTGAGCAGCGAGAGTCCGATGTAGATGCCCACGCAGGCGAAGACCACCAGCAGGATTCTGGCCATCCAGGTGATGCGGTCCTGCCAGCCCCAGACCGAAGGCGCGGGCGCCGGAGCAGGCGTGGCGATGGTGATGTGCTGCGGCGTGGCCTCGTCGGCAGGCGTGTTATCGGGCGGGCTTTCGGAGGAAGTCTGGTTCGGATTCTGCGTTCCGGCCGCAGGCGTTGCCGGTTTGCCCGTGTACGGCGGAGCGCTCGTGTACGGCAGCGTTCCCGCGGGCCTCTGCGTTGTGCCCGGCCTGGGATAGGTTGTTGCCGGCCGCGGATAGGCGGGCGTCCCTTGGCCGGTAGTCGTCTGGCCTGTGCCCGCAGGGTTTGCCGTTGTCTGTGCCCACACCCCCGGGCTTCCCTGCGCCATCGCCGGTAGCAGGGCCAGAATCGCCAAACCCTTCCAATGCATGGCGCAAATGTACCACACGCCATTCTCTCGCTGGCATAGCACGGCAGTGCTAAGCCGCATCTCAAGCGCTCTTCAGATTGGGGCCTCACCCTTTCCGCTTGCTTCTGTGGAAAGGGTGGGACCTGTCCGTGGGGACCCCGGATGCGGGCGGGCTCGCTCAGGATGAGAGGGTGTGGGGTGGGGCGGGCCATGTGCGGGCTGAAGCCGTGCCCTGATACAAGACGTGGCTCGGCGATTGGGGGGGTGCGCGGGCTGAAGCCCGAACTTTTTTTTGCGCTGCCTATGGCCCGGCTGAAGCCGTGCCCTTATTACAAAGCGTGCTTCGGTAGAGTTTTCCCCTGCCTGTTGGGCTCAGGCTCCCTCCGACTGGGTGCGGTGTTCCCAGGGCTGAAGCCTCCGGCTCCCTCCGTTTTTGTTCCGCGGTTGCGGCGCGGCTGAAACCGCACCCTGATACAGGGCCCGGTCTGCCGGGGTTCGTGCTTTCCCGGGTCCCCAAAGGCGAGGGACCCGGGGCACCCAATTTCTTGGCAAGGATGGGTGAAGATTCGCCATTCTTTTGCCATTCATGGGGCCGATGAGGGCCGATTCGAGGCTTGGGTGTGAGGAGGGCGCGGTTTGCGGGCGCCAGTGTTTGCACGTCGCACTTCGGTTTGTTGCATCCTTGCAGCAAACGGCTTAAGATGCGGCAATTGAAGGTCATGCCGAACGCAACAGGCACGCTTGCGCCGATACAGGCCGCGAAACCCGCGGCTCGGCCCGGGTCCGGGGCCGGACTGGGGAATCGCCCCGCGGCTGGGCCCTCGCCTAAGCCCGCGCCTAAGCCCGCACCTAGGCCCGCGCTGGGCCCCGCGGTCCGAGCCGGATCTGGGCCCGCCCCGGCGCCTGCGGTCCCGGCGCCCGCAGTGCCAACGGTTGCGCGGCTGCGCCTGCCGAAGCTGTGCGTCAGCCTGCAGGGGGCGACGCCGGCGGAGCTGTTTGCCCGCGCGGAGGCGGCGCTGAGTGAGGCGAGGTTCCTCGAGTTCCGGCTGGACTCGCTGGCCAAACCGGCGGCGGCTCTGCCGCAGCTCAAGGAGCTGCTGACGCGGCACCGCGACGTGATTGCCCTGGCGACCTGCCGGCGCAAGGAGCACGGCGGGGGATTTGCGGGCTCGCTGAGCGCGGAGCTGGAGATGCTGGTGAAGGCCGCGGAGGCCGGATGCCAGATTGCCGATCTCGAAGTGGAGAGCGCCGAGCAGGCAAACCGGCCGCAGAGGGCGCGGTTTCGCGCCGCGTTGCGCGCGGCGGGCGCGGCGCTGCTGGTGAGCTACCACGATTACTCGCGCACCCGGGGGCTCAAAGCAGCGGCGGAACGGATCAAGGTCTTTGAGCCGGACTACGTGAAGGTGGTTTCCACGGCGCGCACGCTCTCCGATAACCTGGCGGTTCTGCGCCTGATCGAAGACGAGGCGCTGGATGCGCAGGTGGTGGGCATTGCCATGGGCGAAGAGGGGCTGGTGAGCCGGGTCCTCGGTCCGCGCGCCGGCGCCGCGTTTACCTTTGCCGCGGCCGCAGAGGGCACGGAGACCGCGCCCGGGCAGATCTCGGTGCGATCGCTCGTGGACCTTTACCGCATGGATCAACTCGACCAGGCGACGCGGATCTTTGGCGTGGCGGGCAATCCCATCGGGCACTCGCTTTCGCCGCTGATGCACAATACGGCTTTCCGGCGCGAGAACGTGAATGCGGTGATGCTGCCGCTGAAGGTGAAGACCCTGAACGATCTGCTGACACTGACGCGCGAGCTGCCGCTGAGCGGCGTGGCGGTGACCATGCCGCTCAAGCAGGAGGTGCTGCCGCACCTGGCCAACATGGATCCGCTGACCGGGCGCATTGGCGCGTGCAACACGCTGAGGACGGGCGCGGACGGGAATCTTTACGGCTTCAACACCGACGTGGCCGGCGTGGTGAGGCCGCTCGAACGGCGGTTGCGGCTGAAGGGCGCGCGCGTGCTGGTGCTGGGCGCGGGCGGCGCGGCGCGGGCGGCGGTTTTCGGCCTGGTGGAGCAGGGAGCGGAGGTGTTTATTACCAACCGGACCCATGAGACGGCCGTGGCCCTGGCGCGCAAGGCGAAGGCCAAGGCGCTCAAGCGCGAGCTGCTCAAGAAGAACCAGTTCGATGTGCTGATCAACACCACGCCCTGCGGCATGACGGGAACGATGCAGGCGCTGCCGATCGAGGAAAGCGAGCTCCACGCGCGGCTGGTCTTCGACATGGTGTACACGCCGATCGAGACGCCGCTGCTCAAGCTGGCGCGGGCGCGGGGGCTGGCGGTGATCAGCGGATTCGAGATGTTTGTGCAGCAGGGGGCGCGGCAGTTCGAAATCTGGACGGGCAAGCCGGCTCCCGAAGCCGACATGATGCGGGTGGTGGAGCTGGCCCTGCGCCGGCGGGGCTGAGCGCGGACTCCTGCGCCCCGGCCATCAGAACGAAAAATTCGATTGCAGCCAGACGCTCCGGTTGCCGGGAGTGGGGGCGCCGAACTGGCCGCCGGCGAGCTGCTGCGTCTGGCCGAAGAGCCTCGAGCCCATGACCCCGTTGGGCGTGCCCCAGTTCACGAGGTTGAAGAGATTGTTGACGCCGGCGACGAAGGTGAGATTGTAACGGCGAGGGGCCGCGGCGTCGAGACGGATGGCTGCGCCTCCGCCGCTGAGCCCGCGACCGCTTACGCTGTTGCCCGCGTGAACGGTGTTGCCTTCGCCCGCTTCCTTGATCCTGGGGCCGATGCCGATCACCTTGCTCACGCGCATATGAAAGACGGCGTTGACGGGCCCGGTGCCGAGATCGTAGGGCACCATGGTTTCCGCCTTGCCCACGGGATCGGTGTCGAGGCAGCCATATTGGGTTTGAATCACGTCCGCGGCGCCGCAGACGCCATAGGTGGGACGCGCGTTGTACTGGTTGTTGGCGGTGAGGTCCTGCCCGATGGTGATGTTGTACGGGGTGCCGGATTGGGCAGCCAGCAGCGAGGCGATGACAATGCCGTGCGGGGCGGTGAAGCTGTCGAGAACGGTGACGCGTTGGCGGATGCCGAAGCTGGCGCGGCCGTAGTCGAGGCCGGGATCCTGCGCGACGGAGGGCTGCGAGGTGACGCCCTGGGT
>JASHUF010000438.1 GCA_030040175.1 Acidobacteriaceae bacterium | reverse complement strand
ATCCCGAAGACGGAAGGCAGAGTCGACGCGACCAACAGGGAGCGGCGACCTTACGAGGAAATGAAAAGGACACAGTAACTCAGAAAATGCCGTAGCGTGGATCAGGAAATGGTGTATCCGAGGAGCCATGGCCCAAAGACAACCCGACCCTCCCGGGGTTCCTGCGAACGGGTCTTCGTTCGTGGTGTGGGAGCATCAGGGAGCGGTGACCCTGCGCGACCTCGCGCGGGCACGATACTTCCTCATCCGCCGTAGGTGGTCCCAGGTCGCGGTTTCCGAGGTTTCAAAGTCAGGGCGGGGCGCCCATTTTCGAGGTGCATCAAGCTCGCTGGCCCGCCCAGGCAAAGCTTAGACGGGGCGCCATTTTTCGTTCAGCGGGCAGCTTCTCTTATTCGCCGGAGAACGGATCCGTCTCCTGCGGCTTGAGGGTGGTGGGGTCGACGGGTTCGGGCTCGCGGGCCGCGGCGTCTTCCTCGGGATGCGGGACCGCCGCGACGCCGGCCGCTTGCGGCCCATAGACGCGCAGCGGGTCGCCGGGCAGCATGTGCTGCTCTTCGAGCGCCAGGCGCACGCGGCGCTGGAACTCGCGCATGGGGCCATATTGCTGCGTGGGCCTGGTTTTGAACTGCACGGGAAAGATAAGCTGCGAACCCTTCATGGAATCGACGCCGAGAACCTGCGGGTCGGCGAGGAAGAGGGCTTTGAACTGCGGGTCGTTGCGCACCTCCAGGGCCACCTGGGTGAGCAGCGCGAGCACCGCATCGGGATCGGCGGAGAAATCCACGCTCACGTTCACGGTGGCGAGCGAGTAGCCCACGCTCAGGTTGGCCACGGTGGTGATCTGCGAGTTGGGGATGACGTAGAGGGTGCCGTCGCTGTCGCGCACGGTGGTTTTGCGCAAAGTCATGGCTTCGACGGTGCCGGCCAGGCCGGCGAGCTTCACCTGGTCGCCCACGTTGAACTGGCCTTCGACGAGGAAGAGCACGCCGTTGAACATGTCCTTGACGATGTTCTGCGCGGCCAGGCCGATGGCCACGCCGGCCACGCCCGCCGAGGCCAGCAGCGGGGCAAGGTTGACGCCCAGCGCATCAAGAAACTGCATGCCCACAATGGCGCCGATGACGGCGAGACCGGTGGCGCGGATGACACCGGCCAGGGTCTTCACCTCGCCCACGCGGCCGCTGCCGGCGCTGCGCTCGGCCAGTCGCACCATGCGGTTGGTGACGATGCGGAGCAACTTGATCAGGAGAAAGGCGATGAGCGCAATGACGATGAGGTGCGGCAGCCGGGTGTGGATGAATTCCTGGCTGTCGGCGATCCACTCGTCGAGCACCTTGCCCATGAAGCGGCCTTCGCGGAAGATGCCCCAGCGCAGGACGAGGGAAATTCCTGTGGCGATCCGGAACGGAAACATGCAAAACTCCTCGTTTTAGACTAGACTGTGCCCATGCGAGGCCGCGTCCGCCGGCCGCAATTTCCTCTCGCAGCCCCCTCCGGCCGGCATCTGGAGTTGACCCATGGCAGTCGAACGCGTAGTCGAGCGGAACCGCGCGAGCCTGGCGCCAGGCCGGTTGTTCCCCGTTTGGCTGCGCCGGTTGTGGGAGACGGTTGGCGTCGCGGCGCTGGCTCTGGCGCTGGCTCTGGGAGCGGGTTCGAAGCGCGCGCGCGGGCAGCAGACGGCGAGCCCGCCGGCGAACCAGGCCGGTCAGGCCAATCAGAAAAAGCAACCCGATCAGCCGGGCCAGAATGCGCAGGCGGGGCAATCGCCGGGGCAGGCCGGCCAGGGATCCCAGACCGCCAATTCCCAGGCAGATAAGGCCGGGCAGAGTGCGACGCCCGATGCCGACGACAACGTGTCGGACGATCCGTACCTGCGCGATGACGATACGGCCGGCGATCGGGGCGCGGCTGCGGACAAGAACAGCCCCGGCGGTGAGAACGCGAGTACGGGCGCGAAGCAGGGCGCGGGTGCAGGCGATCAAAGCTCCGGCGTGCAACCAGGCCAGGCTGCGCAGGGCGAGGATTCCGGAAACAATGCGCAACCCGGCCTGACGATCGGCGGCGGAAACGCGGACGCGAATGCGAGCGCACAAGCGGAGGAAAAGGCCGTTCCGGCGGCCGGCGCTGCGGCACCTCCGGCGGCCTCTGTTGCGGCTGCTCCGGCCAGGCCGCTTTCGCCCGAAGACCTGCGCAAGCAGGAAGTTGCCAACCAGTGCGCGAACCTGCTCAAGATGGCCACCGACCTGAAGGCCGAGGTGAACAAGAGCAGCAAAGACGAGCTCTCGATTTCGGTGATACGCAAGGCGAGCGAGGTGGAGCAGTATGCGCACAAACTGCGCAGCGATCCGGGGCTGACCGCAGGCAAGGATTGAGATGAGAAGCTCGAAAGCCATGGCCGCGAAGCAAGGGGCGCCACACTGCCGCGAGGGTGTGCGCCGGCTCCTGCGCCTGCTCTGCGCGGCGGGCCTGGTGGCCGCGTTCGGAGTAACCGGCCGCGCGCAGCAGCCGCAACTGGGCACGCCCAACAGCATCGGCAACGGCCTTTCCCAGCCCGGCGGGCCATTCGGCACCGGCGGCGATGAGGTGGATACGGTTCAGGCCGAGCGCCGTCTGAATGCGCTCAACGCCGAGCGGCAGAAGTCGCTGACCGCGGACGCGGAGAAGCTGCTGAAGCTGGCCGCCGAGCTGAACCAGGAGATTGCGCAGTCGAACCCCGGCGCGCTTACGCCGGCCCAGCTGCGCATGGTGGCCGAGATTGAAAAGCTGGCGCACAACGTGCGCGACAAGATGGCGATGTCATTGCGCGGGCCGCAGTTCCCCGGCCTGGACCAGCCCTTGCAGTCTTTCCCGCAACCGGAGCACCACTAGGGCTGGTTGCACAAGTGGTCCATAGCGATGAGAAAACGCCCCTCAGGGGCGAAAGCCCGCGATTTTGTCGGCGCTTATCGGCATGACTCAACAGCTTGCTGAAAAAAGGTAGGGAGGAGTCTTGTATCAGGGCATGGCTTCAGCCGTGCCGCAAAAGCTGCGCAAAATCAACGTGCGGCTTTAGCCGCTGAGGGACGTTTTTCGCTTCGGTCCTCGCCAACTGCCATTTTTCAGCAAGCTGTCAAGTCGTGCCCTTTCAAAACACCATGGATGCAACCAGTTCTAGAGAACGATACCCCCATAATCCAGGGCAAAACAGGAGCTTTCCTTCAACAGCCTGCAGCTTCTCCGGCGCTTTCGGCGCGACGAAACGCCGGGCTCTGCAATTTCGCACCGCTTCCGGCAAACATCTCATCCAACCGCAGGGTTGTAGCCTTTTGCGGGGAACTCTTGCGAGGCACCCATTTTGCGGGACTTGGGACGCGACCCATCCGCCGGGGCGCCGGGGTGTGACCGCGGTCACGCGGATGAGCGGTACGGGTGCGCTTGAATCGAAAAGGATTCCCGCGCCGGCAGTCGAGCCGAGTTGTTACAATGCCCGGTAGAGCGGTTTGGGAGGGGACGACGGGATGGAAGTGGCACTTTCCAGCGCTCGGGCGCCGGAGCCGGTTGCACCCGCAGATGCATTGACCGCGCAGGATCTGGTGAAGATCTACCGGCTGATGGTTCTCTCCCGCTGCGTGGACGACCGGGAGATCCTCCTCAAGCGGCAGCAGAAGATCTACTTTCAGATCTCGGCCGCCGGGCATGAGGCGCTGCAGGTGGCGGCGGCCCTGGCGCTCAAGCCCGGCTACGACTGGTTTTTCCCCTACTACCGCGATCGCGCTCTGTGCCTGGCGCTGGGCGTGACCCCTTACGACATGATGCTGCAGGCCGTGGGCGCGGCCGACGATCCGGCGAGCGGCGGGCGGCAGATGCCCACGCACTGGAGCAGCCGCGAGCTGCACATCGTCAGCACTTCGTCCTCGACGGCGACGCAGTTGAACCACGCCGTGGGCTGTGCGGAAGCGGGGCGCTACTTCAGCCGGTATCCCGAGGCCGCGGCCCGGCCCGCGAACGGCGAAATCGATTACCGCTCCTTTTGCGGCGTGGAGTTCCACGGCGACGAGGTGGTGCTTGCCTGCGTGGGCGAGGGGTCCACGTCGCAGGGCGAGTTCTGGGAGGCCATGAGCACGGCCTCGAATCGCAAGCTGCCGGTAATCTTTCTGATCGAGGACAACGGCTACGCCATCAGCGTTCCGGTGGAAGTGAACACGCCGGGCGGCAACATCTCGCGCCTGGTGGCCAATTTCCCCAACTTCTTTTTCGCCGAGGTGGACGGCACCGATCCCGTGGCCAGCCTGCGCGCGCTTGAGGCCGCGGCGGCGCACTGCCGCTCGGGACGCGGGCCTGCCTTTGTGCACGGCCACGTGGTGCGGCATTACTCGCACTCGTTTTCTGACGATGACAAGAACTACCGCTGCTCGGCCGAGCGCGAGAACGACGCGCTGCGCGATCCCATTGCGCAGATGCGGGCGCGGCTGGCACATGAAGGCATCCTGAGCAGCGAGCAGTTGGAAGAGATGGAAAAGGCTCTCGACCGCGAAGCCGCCGAAGCCGCGGAGCGCGCGCTTCCGGCGCCGCTGCCGGCGGTTGCGAGCATTCCCGAGCACGTCTACTCGCCCCATCTCGATCCCGTGCACGCGCCGTTTGCCACGGAGACTGCGGCTGCGCCCGCCCGGAACAACGGCAAGGCGGCCGCGCCGCGCACCATGGCCGACCTGATCAATGTTTGCCTGCGCGACGAGATGCGCCGCGATCCGCGCATCGTGGTTTACGGCGAAGACGTGGCCGACTGCAGCCGCGAGCAGGCGCTCGATGAGGTGAAGGGCAAGGGCGGCGTCTTCAAGCTGACCCACGGCCTGCAGACGGAGTTCGGAGCCGAGCGCGTCTTCAACTCGCAGCTTGCCGAGGCCAATATCGTCGGCCGCGCCATTGGCTACGCGGTCCGCGGCATGAAGCCGGTGGTCGAGATCCAGTTTTTCGATTACATCTGGCCGGCGATGCACCAGATCCGCAATGAGCTCTCCGTGATGCGCTGGCGCTCAAACGGCGCCTGGGCCGCGCCGATCGTGATTCGCGTGCCCATCGGCGGCTATCTCACCGGCGGCGCCATCTATCACTCGCAATCGGGCGAGAGCTTGTTCACGCACACGCCGGGGTTGCGTGTAGTAATGCCCTCGAATTCGCTCGACGCCAACGGCCTGCTGCGCACGGCCATCCGCTGCGACGACCCGGTGCTCTTCCTCGAACACAAGCGGCTTTACCGCGAGCCATACGGCCGCGCGGCGTATCCGGGCCCGGATTTCGCCATCCCTTTCGGCAAGGCCAAGACCGTGCGGCCAGGCAAAGACATCACCCTGGTAACCTACGGCGCGCTGGTGCCGCGTGCGCTGCAAGCGGCGCAAAAGGCCGAGAGCCGGCATGCGATCGACGTGGAAGTCATCGACCTGCGCTCACTCAACCCCTACGACTGGGAGGCGATTGCCGAATCGGTGCGCAAAACCAGCCGCGTGATCGTGGCCCACGAAGACATGCTCAGCTGGGGCTACGGCGCGGAGATCGCCGCGCGCATCGCCGATGAGCTCTTC
>JASHUF010000437.1 GCA_030040175.1 Acidobacteriaceae bacterium | reverse complement strand
AGCCGAGCGCGCGCTGGATGTGCGGGAGCGCGACGTTCACAATGGTCGCGTCCAGCACCACCATCAGCTGCGCGGTAGCGAGGACCAGCAGGGCCAGGCCGAGGCGCTGGCCGCCGGCGCCCACACCGCCCGCTGCGGCCGCCCGCGTGCTCGTGGATCGAGTTTCGGACATGACAGTTTCTCCTCAGCTTGATGTGTTGCTGGGGCGGCACGGGCTGGTTTCCGCCTGGCCCCTCAGTTGTTGGGTGCCGGCCTGGTGAGTGCTGCGGCGAGCGGCTCCAGGGCGCGGCGGGCGATCTCGGTGTCGCCGTTGACGGTGCTGTGCCGGACGGCGTCGGTTACGGTCGTCTGGCCGGTCACGAGGCTGTAGAGGGTGTCGGCAGGCATGGTGACCACCGCGTCGCCATCGGGTGCCGGGCCGCGGCGGACGGTGAGCTTGCCGGCGTCGGAGCTGAGGTAGAAGCCCTCCAGTCCGACCCGGAGCTCGCACGTCTGCCCTTCGGGCAGCGCGCTCGGCCGGCCCACGCCGCCGAGCAAGGCCCAGCCGGGCTGGCCGGCATCGTCCTGGGACGGCTCCGGCCCATAACGCAAGCCCCAGTCCAGCAGGTCGTCCAGTATGGGCTGCAGCGCCCGCCCGGCCCCGGTCAGCTCGTACACGGTCACGTCGGTCGGTGCCGGGAGGGCGCGCCGGGTGACGACGCCGGCGGCCTGCAGCTCCTTCAGGCGTCCAGTCAGGACGTTGCTGGGGATGCCCGGCAGGCCGGTCGCGAGGTCGCGGTAACGGCGCGGGCCGAAAGTCAGCTCCCGCACAAGCAGCAGGCTCCACCGCTCGCCGACGACGTCCAGGGCTCTGGCGATGGCGCACGCCTGCCCGTATCGCTTCATAAAAGCAACCGTATACTTCATTTTTACAAGTGTCAATCAGAACCTGTGCTGACGCGGTCAGGCGCAGGTCTAGCGTGACGACCGGAGCCCGCGCGTGACCGGCCAGCCTTCCCCGCCGTTCGTCCCGACCGAACTGATCACCGATGCCTCCACGGCTCGGCTGGGCTGACCAGATGCGCGCAGCCTCCGCGGAGAGCGGCACCAGTTCCGCCCGGAACAGTCCGAGCTAAAGTCACTCAGATGACCCTCCGCCAGCAGACTCTTACCGACACCTGGAATAAAGTACCGACGCGAGCGACTAGCGCAGGTCGGATGGGCCTACCTGTCACGCGACGACATCTTGGCCGCGGTAGTGCATGCGGTGGCTATGAAAGTCACATCCGGAATGATGTGATTTCGGCCCGGTAGACGATCCGGGCGAACTCGATGGGGATCGGGCCTTGGGAGCCGCTAATCGCGAAGTCCTGGTAGGTCCCGAAGATCGTCGGTGCGCCGGCGCTGATCCTGAGTTCGGCCGACTAAAACGGGCTAGCAGAACTCACCTCGATCTCCGCTTGGGCATCGCTCAGCCGCAGGTCTGCGGGAAGCACGAGGGGAGCCGCAAGGTCCGGGCTGGAGTCGAGATAGTCCAGCACACTCGTCGCGATGCTCGGCGACAGGTGGGAGTCGCGGATACCGATGGCCTGCCCCTCGACTTCAATGAGGCTCATGATGTGCGTGACCCGGTTACAGTCGGCTGCGATGTCGAGGGCTTGGGCGAGGCGATCGTTCACCTCGTCGTCGGTGGTGTCGATGATCCGGTTGCGTGCCCTGCCCGCATCTCTGCTGATGAGGCTCTGGTGATTCCGTCGAAATTGTGGAACACCTTGGCCGGGGATACGAAGATGCCGCGGCCTTGGATTTCGCTAGCTGGCCATCGCTTTCCAGGATCGCGAGCGCGGCGAACCGCTGGCCGGGCTCCCATTCGCCGGTTCTATCCGTTCCCTGAGGATCTCGGTGAGCTGGATGTACAGGGGATGTAGCTCTTCAGGTTCAGCCTCCTGGCCCCGCGGCCCGATGACCCCGCGACCGACGGTGCAGGCTTCAACTGCGTCCCTCACCTCGCAGCTGCCCGTGCGCGCCACTTGTTCCGGCCCCGCTGGGCCGAGCGGTGATCAGGTTACGGTAGCGCGCCGGCGACCACGCTGCCCGCTTTGCGCATGGCAACCCGCGACCACTCATGATCGATCACCCCAAATATCGCCGAGCGGATCGGACCTGAATATCACCAGGTCGGCGTCTCGTCCCGGCTGTATGGTCCCGGCTACCTCACTGAGGCCGAAGACTTCAGCGGCCCGCGGCGTTCAGCGTCTCGCTGATTGCCTGCATGCTGCTGCCCTGGGCTCGAAGGGTCACGACTTGAGTCAGCAGGTCGTCCGAGCACGTCCTGGGGCGGCCGGCGCAAAGTCGATGTTGTGCTTGACCACGTCCCCGACGTAGGCGAGGTTCGCGAGCTCAAGGTGCATGGCTGCTATGTCGTCGACGAAGTAGTTGCTGTGCAACGTGACGCCCGCGCCCGTCGTCGCGGAGGGCAGCGAGCCTGTTGACCCCGATGAGGTGAACCGGATCGGAACGACGCCTACAGCTGGCCTCGGTTCCCACCCAGCTGGAGGGGCGGTTCGAAGCAGGTGGAAGGGGCCGACGATTAGAGGCCTTATCAGCGACTGTTGCATCCCCGCTCGACCTCCCCTCTCGCTGCCCGATGGCTCGGCCACGCCAGCGCTCTACCGCCGCCCGACCGGGTGTTCCGGTAATGCAAGCGCGACGAGATTCGAAGATCTTTTTCAGGGCATGTCAGTGCCGCAGCACGCTCGTCATGAAATCCGTCGCCTGGTCGCTCCCGGCGGCAAAGAGCAACTGCGATGCCGGCTCGGGCAAGCTGCGAATGATCCCGTAGACCTTGCTGAGCCGCTTGGCGCTTGGCACGCTTGCGAGCACTGCGGCATGACCCCGTGCGGACCAACCTCCCCGCGCGCGGCAGAGTCGAGGTTCGCAGCCAATGTACGCCCCATCGGGCATGCAGGGGCACGCCAACTTGGCTTGCCCATTGCGTACTTAGAGCCGTCACAGATTTGCGCTAATAGTTCACTAGCGTTCGTCGTCGCCGTGGCGCCTAGCTCCAGGCTGCTTCAACCACCAGGTGCATTACGCAGGATCGAAGAGCCAGTCCTCTGAGGAGCTACCGCCCGACACACACGTGTCTACAAATACCTCCAGACCCGAGCCTATGTCACTGAGACACATTTGTTCGCCGTCATAAGTCCATGCGCTGACATAGACGTTATCATTGGTAAGACCCTGGCCGGTAACCGGCACTTTCACCCAAAACATGGTGGACTGGCTGGCGCAGGTGGACTCATAAACCTGGAAGGTCGTCGTGTCGATATCGGCACATTTACCAGTAGTATCATCGATGATCCATGCATTGGGGCCAGAGATTCCCTCCCACACGAATTCGGTGTGCGATTCCCCGGCGCTATAGAGAAACGACTGTCCAGCGGGATGGTACAGAGAATCGGCGTAGCTCGAATTAACGAAATACACGAGCGTGCCAGAAGCATGGGCCGGAGCGGCATTAACTACCAGCACCGCCGCAACAAGGGGTATTGACATCGCGAGGGCAACTATAATGCGGGACAGTTTGCGAGGACCTTGTCGCATGTGCACCTTCCTCCGCGTGAGTTCCTGCTGTGCCTGTACGCCCGCGCGGGCGCTCGGGCGACCCCGAGCGGCCGCGACATCTGATCCTGTTGTCACGTTATGGTCTGCGGCGTTTCGTAAGGTTGTCAACACCTCAAAAGGACCCCAACCCGCGTGGGCGCACGCTACGCGGCTGGTGATCCGGGCGCCGAAGAAACGGTGCGGCAAACCACGGCCGCTGGATGTCATCGAGGGCACCTGCCACGCCCCGCTGATCTCCGTGAACGCCTCCCCAGCCGCGGTCGCTGGCTGGATGTGTGTCCGTGTCGCTGTCTGCTCGGTGGGCAGCATCGGCATGGCCGCGCGCTGGTCCCAGTGGGCCGAACGAGACTGGGCGCACCACACACCGCCACGGATGGCTCCCGCGCGAGCTCATGCGACCAACGGAGGCGGCAAGCCGCTCGGCGAAACCGGGCAACGGCTGCGTGCCGCTGCCTGGTCTTCCCCGTTAGCCTGATGCCTAGCGACATCAATAGCCATTGTGGTGATATGCGAGAGACTGGGGGAATCGCAGCACTCATTCGCGCCATCTCGTTCAGAGGCTATTAGGATTGGTAAAGTGAATTCAGGATTCTACTAGCAGATAGAACCTGTCCTGGGAGTTTGTCGCACTACACGTACCCCAAGTTGCCCAATAGGCGAGTAGCTGCGGCGCGTACATGCATTGCTCATTCCACAGATTACGCAGCTCGTAGAGATTGCCGCCAGTGTTCAC
>JASHUF010000047.1 GCA_030040175.1 Acidobacteriaceae bacterium | reverse complement strand
CGTATGAAAAAGCGGCGTGGACCACGGCCGTGGGGACCGAGCTCAAGATCCGGTCGCTGGTGGATGCCGGCGAATGCTTCGATCTGATCGGCGAGCGCCTCAAGGCGGTGAAGGACTACCAGGCGGCCATCGACGCCGGCCCGGGCACTACGCGCGCCGAAACTGCCCGGAAGGGCCTGCGCAGTCCATACAAAGGGGCATGAGCCGGGAGCGCAGGCGCGGTTCTTGCGGAACCGGCGCCCGGGTTATCGCGTATCTTGAGCTGGACTGGTGCGGTTCGGCCGGACTGTTGCGAGGGAGGGAAGCGGGATGGGTGTTTTCTGTCAACGATGCGGAACCGGATTGCCCTCGAGCGCGCGCTTCTGCTCCAATTGCGGCGCGCAAATGCCCGCGCCGCAGCCCATCCAGAGCAGGCCGCTGGTGAGGCCGCGCGCGGGGCGGCAGATTGCGGGCGTATGCCTGGCGCTGGCGCAGTCCAACGGCTGGGACGTCTCCGCGGTCCGCATCGTCACGGTGATCGGTTTCCTGGTCTCGAGCGGCCTGGTGGGCGTGGCCTATCTTGCTGCGTGGATTGGTATCCCCGATGAGGCGGTGCATCTGCCGGGAGCGTATCCTCCTGGTATATGAGCGGGACCTACTTTGCAGGCGGAGCGCGATTGGGATTCAGCGATGCGGGCTCCGGATTGCCGGTAATTTTTCTTCATCCCACTCCTCTCGATGGCGATTACTGGCGCCCCTTGTGCGAACGGATTTTGTCCGCGCGGCTGGACACGCATTTCGGGGGCGTACGCGCAATTGTGCCCGACCTGCGCGGCCATGGAGTTTCCGAACTCGGCAACAATCTTCCCGTGGGCGGATTTGCGCGAGTTCCCGATGCGCCGGTGCTGACCATGGAGCGGCTCGCCGAGGATATTCTGGCGCTTCTTGACCATCTGGAGCTCTCATACGCCGTATTCGCGGGCTGCTCCATCGGCGGCTATGTTCTGCTCGAGCTCTGGCGGCGCGCGCCGCACCGCATGCGGGGATTGGCCTTTGTGTGCTCCAAGCCGCAGCCGGATGCCGAAGCCAATCTGGTGAAGCGCGCGGCGACGATGGCGCAGGCGCGGACGAGCGGCGTGGCCCAAATCTTCGACGGCATGGCGCAGAATCTTGTGGGCGCGGCGGCGCGTGCGCGGCGGCCCGAAATTACCGCGGAGGTACGCGCGCGCATGACGCTCAGCGTGGAAGCGCTGCTTGCGGTGCAGGCCGGGCTGGCCGTGCGACCGGACTCCGCGCCCACGGTGGCGACCATCGGCGTGCCCGTGCTCGCCATTGCCGGCGGCGCTGACCCTTCGGTTGCGCCCCAGGAGATGAAGGCCTTCGAGGCCGCGCCGGGCGGCTGCACTTTTCATCTGCTGCCGGAGGCAGGCCATTTTGCCGCCTACGAGCAGCCCGGGGACGTGGCGGCGTTGTTCTCTGCGTGGCTGCGGCGTTTTCCCGCGCATAACTGAGAGCGCGCGAGATGGAGCTGGTTGCATAAATAGCTCCGGGCGAAATCAGGACCGGCCCCAGGGGCTAAAGCCCCATGGTTTATGCGGCTTTTTCGGCACGACTGAAGCCACCCCAGCGACGAAGACCTGTCGCCGGGGGCCCCGGCAAGTCGTGCCCTGTTACAAGACCATTCATGCAACCAGTCCTAGGACGATCTACTTTTCTCCGGAGGTTCATTATGGACGATGCAATCCTTGCGCGGCGCGGCTTTCTGCGCGCGCTGCCAACGGCCGCGGCGGGTCTGGTGCTCAACGATGCGCTTGCGCCTTGTGCGAGCGCCGGTGCGCAGGAGGGCGCGGCCGGCAGCCGAGCCGCGTTCCAGTTGTTTACTGCCGAAACGCTCGCCGGCGACGCCAGAGCGCTCGAGGCGAGTCCCGGCAACAACAACCTGGTTGACGACAAGACGTTTACTGTGGCGCTGACTACGGAAAAAGCCAAGAGCGCTCCGGAGTTCGAGTGGCACGAGAGCCGCGACCACATCTTCCAGATTCTCGATGGCTCCACAGTCTACGAGCTGGGCGGAACGCCCCAAGGCGCGCACCGCAAGGGACCGGGCGAATGGCTGGCCCCCGAGTCAGAGGGTGCGGCGACGGTGACGCTCAAGAAGGGAGACATGCTGGTGATCCGCCGGGGAACGCCGCACCGGAGAAGGACGGCAGAGAGCGTGACTCTCATGCTGATTTCGCCGCAGGGGATGGTGGAGGCGTAGGACGGCTTCGCGGTTTCAGGGAGACTACCCCGCTCAAGCAAGGCTTGGGCGGGGCACCCGGCGTCGTTGGCGTTGATGGCGCGACTTAGCGGCGCGAGTTCATCTTGGCCAGCAGGTTCAGAATCTCGATGTAGAGCCACACCAGCGTGACCATGATGCCGAAGGCGCCGTACCACTCCATGTACTTGGGCACCCCGTAGGCAACACCCTGCTCGATAAAGTTAAAGTCGAGCACCAGGTTCAACGCCGCAATGCCCACGACAATCAGGCTGAAGAGAATGCCGATGGGGCTGCCGCTGTTGATGGAGACGAACTGAATGCCGAAGAAGCTGAGCAGAATCTCGGCGAAATAGAAGAGCAGGATGCCGCCCGTGGCCGCCGCCACGCCGATCATGAAGCTTCGCGTCACCTTAATGATGCCGGTGCGATAGAGGAACAGCATCACAAAGAGCGTGCCGAAGGTAAGGCTCACGGCCTGGATGGCGATGCCGGGATAGCGGAGATCGAGGAAGGCCGAGATGCCGCCGAGCACCAGCCCTTCGAGGGCCGCGTAGATGGGCGCCGTGACCGGGGCCCATTCCTTCTTGAACGCAGTGACGAAAGCGAAGATCAGTCCGCCGAAGGCGCCGACCGTGAGCCGGCCGGCGATGTCGGCCGGATTGT
>JASHUF010000436.1 GCA_030040175.1 Acidobacteriaceae bacterium | reverse complement strand
GGCCATCCCCAGCTTCCTTGTGCGCAGCGTGCTCGCGGAGACGCAGGCTGGGCCCAATCGCCGCCTCGTGGTCATCTTCCAGCGCGGCGCCGTCGATGGCCTCAACGTAGTCGTGCCCTATCGCGAAAAGAACTACTACTCCATGCGCCCCACCATCGCCATTCCCGAAAAAGAGGCCATCGATCTCGACGGCTTCTTTGCGCTGCATCCATCGCTCGCGACATTCAAATCCCTCTACGACCAGGGCCATCTCGCCATCGTCCACGCCGCCGGCTCGCCCGACATGAGCCGCTCCCACTTTGACGCGCAGGATTACATGGAGTCGGGCACGCCGGGCGTGAAAGGCACGGAGGACGGCTGGCTGAACCGCGCGCTGCAAGCGGAAGATTTGCTTCACCGCTGCGCCGGCACCTGCGAGCACACCGCCTTCCGCGCGCTCGCCCTCGGTCCCGACGTGCCGCTCACCCTCGCCGGCAAGATTCCCGCCATCGCCCTCAACAACGTGAACGGATTTACCATTGCCGGCCGCGGACCCGCGCCCTCGCCCGCAGCCAGCGCCTTCGAAGCCATGTACGCCGATACCGGCGACCAGCTCTTCCACTCCGCCGGCGACGAAACCTTTGAAGCCGTGAAGATGCTGCGCGCCGCCAACCCCGCGCAGTATCAGCCCGCCAACGGTGCCGACTATCCCAACTCCGAATTCGGGAACAGCATGAAGCAGATTGCACAACTGCTCAAAGCCAACCTGGGCGTGGAGGCCGCATTCACCGACGTGGGCGGCTGGGACACGCATCACGCGCAGGGCGGCGTGACGGGGCAGCTCGCCAACCGCCTCGACGATTTTTCCGCGAGCCTCGCCGCCTTCTGGCGCGACCTCGGGGACGACGCGGAGAACGTCACCCTGGTCACCATGTCGGAGTTCGGCCGCACCGCGCACGAGAACGGCACCGGCGGCACCGATCACGGCCACGCCAACGCCATGTTCGTGCTCGGCGGGCGCGTGAACGGCGGCAAGGTTTACGGCAAGTGGCCGGGCCTGGCCAACGAGCAGCTCAACCAGGGCCGCGATCTCGCGCTCACCACCGACTACCGCGCCGTCCTCGCCGAGGTGCTCACGCACACCCTGGGCGAGGAAAATCTCGAGAAGGTCTTCCCCAACGCCGGGCTCCATCCCAGCCAGTTCCTGCGCCTGGTGTGAGCACGACATAGCGGCGGCCTTCGCATTGATTTGTCGTCCTGAGCGCAGTCCGCCTGCTCATGCGGACGGGCGAACCGAAGGACCTGCGGTGGATAGATACGAGATCGGTGAAGCCGAGCCACGTGCCCTGGTTGTCCGTGAGCGTGGTGGAATCCGAAGGGCTGACGCGCTGCCTGTCTGCGCAATTTCGTGCGCACAACCCCGGGGTACGCGGCTTCTGCCGCTGGCCGCGCAGCCGCCGCTTGATGTACCCTCAAATGCGAATGAAGTTCGAACGCGCTCCCGTTCTCTCCGCATTTGCCGCAGCCGCCGCGCTGGCGGCGATAGCCCTGCCCGCACAGGCGCAGGGCTCTGCTTCGGGCCAAGCCACGTCGGGGCAGGCGGCGCCCGCGCAGCCGCTGCCGGATGCGCCCCAGGCTACGGCCGCCGCCAGCATCGTGCCCAATGGACCGTTCGTGGTGATGGACACCTCCATGGGCCGCATCACCTGCCAGTTCTACCAACAGCAGGCGCCGAAGACCGTGGCCAACTTCATCGCCCTCGCCGAAGGCGCCAGGGACTGGACCGACCCGGCAACCAAAAAGATCATGCGCCACAAGCCGCTTTACAACGGCACCCTCTTTCATCGCGTCATTCCCGAGTTCATGATTCAGGGCGGCGATCCGCTCGGCAACGGCATGGGCGATCCCGGTTACACCTTCGACGATGAATTCGACCCCGACCTGAGCTTCGACCGTCCCGGCCGGCTCGCGATGGCCAACTCCGGACCCAACACCAACGGCAGCCAGTTCTTCATCACCGAAGCGGCGTACCCCTCGCTCGACATGCATTACACCCTCTTCGGCCAGTGCGACGACGCCAGCGTAGACGTGGTCAAGACCATCGCCCGCGTGCCCCGCGACGCCAACGACAAGCCGCTCACGCCGGTGCTTCTGAGCAAAGTGACCATTGTGCCGGAGGGCTCGCCCATGCCGCCGCTTCCGGCGCCCGGCGCAGAGACAGCGCCCGGGCGCAATAACCCGCAATAACCCGCAACCACCGTTGATCGCTGCGGAATTGGGCAAGTTCCAGCATGTTCAGCGGTCAAGCGGAATCAAAGCCAATGTCGAGGACCGGGGTACGGCCTTGAGCCTCGGGCGCAATCCGATGAACAATGGAAGAGCGGGTTGAAATTCCATGAGTCTTCGCATCCACGTCTCAAGTCCCGCATCCGATCCAATACACGAGTCAAAAGGAGAGCAAATGATGCATTCGCCCGGAACCTACGCCGTCTTCCAAACTTCGGAAGGTAAAATCGTTGCGCGCCTGTTCGAGCTCGACGCGCCGGTCACGGTCAAGAATTTCATTGAGCTGGCCGAGGGCAACCGCGAGTGGACGCATCCCGTGAGCCACGAGAAATCGAAGAACAAGCTCTATAACGGCACCGCCTTTCATCGCGTGATTCCCGACTTTATGATCCAGGGCGGCGATCCTGCCGGCACCGGCATGGGCGGGCCCGGCTACCGTTTTCAGGACGAGACCAAGGGCTCGCCGCACAGCTTTAGCCAGCCGGGCAAGCTGGCCATGGCCAACGCCGGACCCAACACCAACGGCAGCCAGTTTTTTATCACCGTCGCGCCCACTGCGTGGCTCACCGGCAAACACACCATCTTTGGTGAAGTGGTGGAGGGCCAGGAGATCGTGGTAAAGATCTCCAAGGTGCCGCGCAACAGCCAGGACAAGCCGCATAAGCCGGTAGTGCTCGAGAGCGTGACCATCGAGCGCGTCGCGTAGGAGCGCAGGGCTCAGCCCCGCCGCCCCGGATCGCCCGCGGGTTCCCATTCCCGCCTGCAGGCCTTATCATTCCTCATCGGCGTCACACGCAGCTGCCGGTCCTCCGCAGCTGCGTGCGTAGCTCTCGTCCATGCAGCCCGCAATTCGATCCCGCACCGGAGCTCCAGCCATGTTCTCTTGGGCAGCGCTGCGCCGTTCCTTCGCTTTTCTGGGCATCATCCTTCCCTGCGCGCTGGGCGCGCCGGCACGCGCGGCCGATGCGCCTGCGCTCCACCGCGGCTACTACACCGGTCCCGCGCTCAGCGGCGACACCATCGTCTTCACCTCCGAGGGCGACCTGTGGACGGTGAGCCTTCACGGCGGCGCCGCGCACCGGCTCACCTCGGGCTCGGGCGTTGAAGACATGGCTGCCATCTCGCCCGACGGCAAGACCGTGGCCTTCCGCGCCAACTATGAGGGACCCAACGAGGTCTACACCATGCCCATCGAGGGCGGTCTGCCCCGGCGCCGAACCTGGGACAGCGACTCCCAGCCCGAAGGCTGGAGCCCCGACGGCCGCCTGCTGATTTCCACCAGCCGCTACTCCACGCTGCCCAGCCCGGAGCTGGTGCTTCTCGACGATCATGGCGGCCGCGAACGCATTCCTCTTGCGCAAGCCGCGGAGGGCGCCTACTCGACGGATGGAAACACCCTCTTCTTCACCCGCTGGTTCAAGCAGCCGAGCAACACCAAGCGCTACAAGGGCGGAACGGCGGAGAACCTGTGGAGCTTCGACGGCAAAGACGAGGCTGTTCCCCTCACCGCGGACTACGCCGGCACTTCGGCCCACCCCATGTACTGGAACGGCCGCGTGTACTTTCTCTCTGACCGCGACGGCGTGATGAACGTCTGGTCGATGGACCCGCAGGGCAAGGATCTGCGCCAGGAAAGCCACCAGCACATCTTCGATATCGAGTCCGCGTCGCTCGACAACGGGCGCATCGTCTACGCCTGCGCCGCGGACCTGTGGCTGCTCGACCTGGGCACCGGCCGCGAGGAGACGATTCCCATCACCCTCCAATCGGACTTCGACCAGATGCGCGAGCACTGGGTGAAGAAGATCGCCGATTACATCACTTCCGTGCATCTGGCGCCCGACGGCTCCAGCGCCGTCTTCACCACGCG
>JASHUF010000435.1 GCA_030040175.1 Acidobacteriaceae bacterium | reverse complement strand
AAAACATTGCCCTGGCCGGATGCATCTGCTTCCTGAGCGGCATCCTCTTTGCCAAACCATGGCGCGTGGAAACGCGGAACGGCCAGCATCTAATCGAGACCCTGCCCGTGAAGATGTATCTGTGGACGGTCTTCGCGGTAGCGGTTCTGTTCTTTTTGTCCTGGTATCTTGAGTGGTCGTTCGTGCCCTGGCTATGGAGAAACCAGCCTTAGTCGTCGGCTGGCGAAGGAACTCCAGAGGCACGCGACCTGCGCGCGCGGCGCGGTGAGATTCAACCCCAAAGAAAAAATTCAATGCGATCGCCGCGTCCGCGCGCGATCATGCTCCGAGCGCACCCCGCGAGAAATTTGCATTCTTTCGACAATTCAATGACAAATTTCGCGCCCGGAGCCCCTACCTTTCAGAGAGATGAGCCACGCTATTGAGCTGCTTCACTGACTCCGGCAGGTCAGTGAGACAGAAGGTTACTGCGCAGTCCGAAAGGCTGCGCAGCGACCTTTTTAAGCGGTTGTTCTGCGCGCGAGGTCTGGCTTGCGGTGGAGGGTCTCAAATGGACGAAGGCGGTTGCAGACCGGATGGAAGTCACGCTGCCATCTGCGCCAGGCGGCGCACGGTGAGCACGGTAATGTCGTCTTCCTGCCCGAAGGCCTTGGCTGCTTCGGCCAGATAAAACGCGCTCTGGTTGCTGAGATTATGCACGCGATCGAAGCCGAAGAGCTCGCCGGAGGGCTTGCGCGCCTCCACCACTCCGTCGGAAAAGAGAAGAATGCGATCGCCGGGGTGGAGATACAAACGCAGCTCCTCGTAACGGATGTCGCGAAGAACGCCGAGCGGCAGCCCGCCGGCGACGGCGACCTCCTGGCTGTTGAGATAAGGAGGCAGATGGCCGGCATTGGCAAGGACGAGCTCGCCGTTGAGGCCGAACCACGCCGCCTGGCATGTGGTAAAGCTGTCAGTTCCTACGAGCACGCGGTTCAGCGACTCGAGGATCTTGGCCGGATTGGGCTCCGACGAGCGGCGCAGTGCGCCCATCAGCATGGAGACGTTCATGGCTGCCTTGAGACCCTTGCCGGCCACGTCGCCGATGACCACCAGCATGCCGCGCTCGCCAATGGCCTGCACGTGAAAGAAATCGCCGCCCACCTCGTTGGCCGGGTTGTAGACGGAGTCCACTTCAAAGCCGGGCGTGGCCGGCTTTTCCAGAGGAATCAGCAGCTCCTGCACGCTGCGCGCGGCTTCGAGCTCGCTCGAAACCCGCTCCTGCGTGCGCTGGATGCGCAGGAAGCGGAAGAAGATGATGAGCACGATGACGAGGATGCCGGTGAAGTCGCCGAAGGAGGCAAAGTGGAAGGGGATGGGGCCGGCCATCACCGTAAGCGGGGAGCGATACTGTTGCCCGGTGGCCGCGTTCATCGTGGCCAGCACCACCGGCTCCACGACCCCCACCAGGCTGAGCACCAGCGGCACCAGCAGGAGCCCTGCCTCAAAATTGCGGCGCACCGCGGCTGCAATCAGCGTGACGAAGACGAAGATCGTCCACCAGATGAGCCAGAGCAGAACGCCGAAAAAGATGATGGCCAGAAGCACCGCGATAAAGGTGCCGTGGAAGACCAGCAGCAGTGTGGGTCCCACCAAAGCGAGGATGGGCGCGCAATAGCGCAGCCAGCGGATGTACCACTTGCGCGGCAAGGCGAGAAAGGCTACGAGAAACTCGAAGAAAAGATAAGCCGAGGCCAGCACCAGCTGCATCACCAGCGCCGCGTACCAGAGGCTGTCGAGCCGGGCGAAACTGCCGTAGAGCTCCACAAAGCCGATCGGCGCCTGCACCAGATAGTGCAGGGCCAGCCACAGATATTCGGGATGCCCGCGCTGGGCAAAGTAAAGCGCCAGCAAAAAGGCGGCGAGAAAGAGGAGTAGCACGGAGTAGATGAGGCGCGGTATGCGCTCGAAGAGACTGCGGTTGCGCCAGAGAATGAGTTCGCGCGCAAGATCGTTGCGATTGCCCAGGGAAAGCGTCCGCCAGGCGAAAAGGTTGGAGTCGGCGCCCTGACCGTAAGGGAAGCGCACCACCAGAACCAGCGAGGTGCCGGAGGCCTCTACGTTCAGGTCGTAGATGCGGCTGATGGTCTGATAGCGTCCGGAGTCGCTTCCATGCGGGCCCTCGGGCTGGATGAGCCTGCCATTGGCGAAGACGTCCAGGTTGAATCCGGAGGAGACACCGAAACCAGTGGCCTGAGAAACCGGCAGCTCGATGAACAGGGCGATAGGACCGTGGTTGGGCGCAAGGCGGATGTGAAGCCGGAACCAGGCGTAGCGCTGTTTGCCGCTGCTCGGCGCCTCGATGGGTCCGCTCGGAGTCGTCACCACGACGTGGATGCCTTTATCGGGCGGCGGCTGGTCGGTATCCGGGACCTCGGTCATCGACGAGCCGATGGCGCGGATGGCCCACGAGGAGTCGTCGAAATCCGGGGACGAAGCCGCCGCGTTGGCCGTGATGCCCACCCGCCAGTCCCTGTCGAGCACCAGCGGGGACCCAAGGCTGGTGGCGTCAAAGATGGCCGCGGGGCTCGTCCCGGAGGCTTGTTGCGGAGCAGGCGGACTGACTTTCTTCTGGGCGGCAAGCGGTGCCGCTCCCAAGGCAGCCCATACAGCCAGGCTTACAAGCTTTTGCCGCAAGCAAATTCTCCCATTCCGCGTTTCTCACTTTATAGCAAAGGAAAACGCAGGGAGACTTCCCCATGTGCCAGCCCGGCGGAGCCTGGAGGGCGGCCGGCAGCGCAAGAAGCGGGCTTGAAGGATAGGAGGGTGGGAATCGGGGGGAAAATGACGGGAATAATCCACAAAACGGGAAATATCCTTCCCTTCGTTACCAAACAGGCAGATACTAGCGTCTAAGGCCATAGAGCGAAGCGGCGCCGCGCCGGGGCGGACTGCGCGCTGGAGGTAGAGTCATGAGGGCACATCGGACGCATTTGGGCGTGTCAACCTTGGCGGGATCGGCTCTGGCGGGTTTGGTGCTGGCACTGGCCACAGGACTCTGGGCGCAATCGTCCAGCGGATCGCCCGCGGCCAATGCGCCGCAGAACGGTTCGCCCTCCGCGCAGTCGAGCCAGGGATCGGCGCAGCCGGCACAACCGGCCGCAGGCTCGGCCCAGCAGCCGTCGGCTTCTGCCCAGCCGGCGCCGGGCACCACGCCGGTTGGCGGCGATCAGCCGGCTCCGGCAAAGCAGCCCGGGAACGGAAGCGCATCTTCGCCGAGCGGCGCTCAGGCGAACAGCGCGCAAACCAATCCTTGCCCCGCGAATGGCGCGGACAACAAGAAGGATAAGAAGAAGGACAAGACTAAGGACGGCGACGGAAGCGTAGATGACGCGGAGCCGGGAACTACGCCCGTGGGCGGGGATTGCTCGACGGCCTCGGCCGACAAAGTCGATCCCGAGAAAGTGGTCGATCCCGGCAGCGACCTAATCAAGGTGAAGCCGGGCAGCATCGAGGACGTGAGCGCGGTGGGCAACCGCGAGATCGGCGGCCGCGGCCTGGGCAACTGGTTCTCGACCGACAGCGAAATCAAGATGGGCAAGCAGTATGCCGACGAGATCGAGAAAAGCACGCGGTTCATCACCGATCCTGTGATCGACGAGTACGTTAACCGCATCGGCCAGAACATCGTGAAGAACTCCGACTGCAAGGTGCCGTTCACCATCAAAGTGATTGACTCCGATGAGATCAACGCCATGGCGCTGCCGGGCGGGTTCTTCTACGTGAATTCGGGATTGATTTTGGCCGCCGACGAGGAAGCCGAGCTTGCCGGAGTCATGGCGCACGAAACCGCCCACGTCTGCGCGCACCACGCGGCCCGGGAGATGACGCGCGCCGAATACGCGCAGTTGAGCATGATACCGCTGATCATGATGACCGGCTACACCTGGACCGGCTACGGCATCTATGAGGCGGCGCAGCTTGCTATTCCGGTGACGTTCCTCGAGTTCTCGCGCGAGTTCGAGGCGCAGGCCGACTACCTGGGCGTCCAGTATATGTACCGCGCCGGCTACGACCCACAGGCCTTCATCAGCTTCTTTGAGAAGATTCAGGCGCTCGAAAAGCGGAAACCGGGCCTGGTCGCCAAGGCGTTCTCTGACCATCCGCAGACACCGGACCGCATCCTGCACACCCAGGAGGAGATCGCCCGGATTCTGCCCGCCAAGTCTGACTACCTGGTGACGACTTCGGAGTTCGATGACGTCAAGGCGCGGCTGGCCCGCATTGAAAACAAGCGCCGGCTCACGGATACCAAGGGCGTGACCCGGCCTTCGCTGCGGCGCGTGAGCACGGATCCGAACGATCCGAACGCGAGTTCGGGCGATGACACCACCAGCCAGAACGGCGGCGACAACGGCAACGACCAGCCCACGCTGCATCGCCGCGACGACCAGCAGAACTAAGAACACTTTTCCCGCCTGAGGGGATTGCGCTTCTTCCCGGCCGGCTTTTCACCGGTCCGGGAGGGGTGCGTCGGCAGGTTTTCCAGGGTAGGCGAATCCCGGCATCTTCTGTTCCAACAACACGATGCGTGGGGTGGGGGACGCGACAGACCCCAAGGGGCGGGGGTAGGAGCCGGAAAGGCCGTGAACGGGGGGATAAACCGCCTGGGGAAGGCCCAAGAATTTCCGCTCAACTTCCGGAAATTCCTTGAACTGACCCGTGAAACCACGATATATACAAAGCTACCGGCAAACGCGCCGGAACTCCGCCCGCAAGGCACCCTTTTCTTCAGGAGGCACCATGCGTACCGTCGCAGCCCGCTCCAACCTGCTTGTTCCTGAAGTGCGCGAGGTCATGGATATCCGCCAGGCCTCCGATTACCTTGGTATCTCTCCAGACACGCTGTACAAATACGCCTCCGAGGGCTTTGTTCCCGCGTTCAAGCTGGGCAACCGCTGGCGGTTCAAGCGCTCGCGCCTGGATGAGTGGATGGACCGCCAGTCCGATCTGCAAGCCGCAGCCGATGTCGATCCCGAGAAGAAGAAGCCGGTGCAGCCGGCGGTGTAACGGCAGCTTCCAGCTGTTAGCTCTTAGCTGCTAGCTTGGCGTTGCTTCGCTCGGCAAAGTGGAGAATTTCGATCACGATGGCGCAGAGTTGCTTTGCTAACCCGCCTCTGATCGCTGAGGGCTAAAGGCTAGGAGCTAGAAGCTAGAAGCTAGAAGCTGTCTCACCCCCGCCATGATAAAACTGACCCCGTGGACCATCTTCGCCGCATGGGCGCGCTGCGCCGCAAAATCACGCGCGCCGGCCTTCCCTCGCTTCTCGTTACGCACGCGCCCGACATCCGCTATCTCTGCGGCTTTACCGGCTCCAATGCCGCGCTCGCATTAACACGGCGCGCGGCGCGTTTGTTCACCGACGGACGCTACACCGCGCAGGCGGCTGAAGAGGTGCAGGCGGCGCGGGTCGAGATCGTTTCGAGCGCGCCGGCGGTGAGCGCCGTGGAGTGGCTGGCGGCGCAGGCGGGCGCCGCTCCAGCGGGGATTGAGACGGCCGGATTCGATCCCGCGCGCACCACGGTGGCCGAGCTTGCGCGCTGGAAGGCCGCATTGCCAGGCCGAATCCGGCGCGGGTTTCTCACGCCGCTGCCGGCGCCCTTTGTGGAGCCGCTGCGCGCAGTCAAGGATGAAGACGAGCTCGAAGTATTGCGCGAAGCGGCGCGGATCGGGTGCACGCTCTTCGACCGGATCCTGAACGAGCTCAGGCCGGGCATGAAAGAGATCGAGATTGCCGCGGAGCTCGAGCATCAGGCGCGGCGCATGGGCGCCGAAGGCATGTCCTTCGAGACCATCGTCGCATCGGGCGAGCGCTCGGCGTATCCGCACGGACGGGCGACCCAGACCGCGGTGCCGCGCAGGGGGTTCTTGACGCTCGACTTCGGTATAATCCACAAAGGTTATTGCTCGGATATGACGCGCAGCGTCTTCTTCGGCAAGCCCAACGCCAGGGAACGGAAGGCGTATTGCGCCGTGCTCGAGGCCCAGGAAGCGGCCGTGGCCGCGGTCACAGCCGGCGTGAGCGCAAGCGAAGTGGATGAGGCCGCGCGCGCGCGTTTGCGGCGGGAGGGACTGGCCGAAGCCTTTTCGCATTCCACGGGCCACGGGGTGGGCCTGGAGATTCACGAACCGCCGCGCATTGGCGCCGGACAAAAGACCCGGTTGCAGTCCGGCATGGTGGTCACCATTGAACCGGGAATTTATTTGCCGGGAGAGTTCGGCATTCGCATTGAAGACATGGTGCAGGTAACCCGTAACGGAGGACAGGTGCTCACGCCTGCGCCCAAGGCGTTGATCGAACTGTGAAGGACCGCAATCGAGCCCGGCTGTACGCGGACTGATCGGAAGGACGAGGAATTTCAAGAGGCGAATGAAACCACAGGACATTCAAGACCTGAGACAACTGATCGAGTTCCTGCAGCAGTATCAGGTGGCCGAGTTCGACCTGGACCGGGGCGATCTGAAGATCCGGCTCAAATTTCATCCGCAGGAGAACCCGGCGGGGCTGGGGGACTTGGCGCGGCTGTTGCAACAGGCGCCGCAGGCCGCAGCTGCATCGGGACCCGCTCCTTCCGCTTCCCCGGCCGCACCGGCAGAGCCGGCGGCAGCGCCCGCCGAAGAGCTGCACGTTGTGAAGTCGCCGATTGTGGGCACGTTTTACAGCTCGCCCTCGCCCGGAGCGGCGTCGTTCGTCTCCCCCGGCGACCATGTAGAGAAAGGCCAGGTGATCTGCATCGTAGAAGCCATGAAGCTGATGAACG
>JASHUF010000434.1 GCA_030040175.1 Acidobacteriaceae bacterium | reverse complement strand
ATTGTCCTCGCGCTCATCGCCTTGGGCGCATTTGTCTTCTGGCTGCGCGCGGTGACGCGGGCCGCGCTGCCCGAGCTCGATGGCGAGATCCATCTCGCCGGGCCGGACCGGCAAGGATTGGCGGCTCCGGTCCTGTCTGCGCCGGTTATCGTTCGCCGCGACGCCCACGGCGTGCCCCACATCGATGCGGCCACGCAGGACGATCTGTTCGTCGCCCAGGGTTACGTGACCGCGCAGGACCGTCTGTGGCAGATGGACATGTTTCGCCGCAACGCGGAGGGCACGCTGGCCGAGGTGCTGGGGCGCGGGCTGCTCGTCCACGACGAGACGCAGCGCGTGCTTGGGATCGCGCGCGTTGCCCAGCGCGTTTACCACCATCTCTCCGCGCAGGACCGCGCCTTCTTCGACGACTACGCGCGCGGCGTGAATCTTTTTATTGCCCGGCACGCCGATTCGCTGCCGCCGGAATTCCGCCTGCTGCACTACGCACCCAAGCCCTGGACAGGCGTCGACTCAGTCGCGGTGGGCCTCATGATGGTGCAAACCCTGGACACGCGCGCGGCGACCAAGCTGGGGCGCGGCGTAGTGGAAGCGCGCCTCCATGATCCGCAGCTCATCGCTGATCTTTACCCCGTGGGCTCGTGGCGCGACCGCCCACCTACCGGCATGGAAACCGACATGGGCGCACCACAACCCCAGCCTCCGACAGCTCACAAGAAGAAGAGCGACGAGGACGACGAAGACGAGCCCTCCAAGACCCAACTCGAACTCTTCCCCGGAACGCCGCCGCGGCTTAAGAAACTGCTCGCGCTTCTCGGCCTGCCCACATGCGACGGTTGCGCGGCCGGCTCCAACGAGTGGGTCATCGCCGGCAGCCACACGGCCGGCGGCAAGCCGCTGCTCGCGAACGATATGCACCTGGCCTTCTCCGTGCCCGGCGTCTGGTACATGGCGGACTTGCGCGCGCCCGGCTTTCATGCGGCCGGGGTCACGCTGCCGGGACTGCCGTATGTGATTGCCGGCCACAACGAGCACGTGGCCTGGGGAATCACGGCGCTCTCGGCCGACGTGCAGGACCTTTATTACGAGCAGCTCGACGGCAAGGGCAACTATGAAGGCGCAGACGGGCAATGGCATCCGCTCTCCGTGGATCGCGAGGTGATCCAGGTGCGCGGCGGCAAAGACGTGATTCTCGACGTCGAATCCACGGCGCATGGGCCGCTGGTGAACCCGATTCTCAGGGCCACGGGACGCGACGCGGCGCGTCCCCTCGCGCTCCAGTGGAATCTTTACGATCCTACGCTGAATGCGCTGCCGGTTTACGCCATGGATACGGCAGCGAACTGGACTGAATTTTCTGCCGCGATGGCCGCGTGGTCCTGGCCGGCGCAGAGCGTCGTCTACGCGGACGACCAGGGGCACATTGCGTATCACGCCGTGGGCGCGGTGCCGCTGCGGCCGAATGGAATCACGGATGCGCCCATCGCCGATCACACGCATGAGTGGCAGGGCTACATTCCTTTCGAAGACCTCCCCAGCGCCTTCGATCCGCCTTCAGGCTTTCTGGCCACGGCCAACTCGCGCGTCACCACGGACAAATCGCCTGACCCGCTCACCGACGAGTGGATGGATCCTTACCGCATCGAGCGCATCTACAAATCTCTCGACGGCCGCGACCGGCTCACGCCCGCGGACATGTTGGCGGTACAGACCGACATTTACAGCGAGCTCGATCAGGAGGTGGGCGAGCGCTTCGCCTATGCTATCGACCACACGCCGGGCCCCGCGGGCAACGGCGATGCGCGCATGCGCCAGGCCGCCGACCTGCTGCGCAGCTGGGACGGGCGGCTCGCGCCGGATTCCGCCGCTGCCTCCGTGGAGACGCAGGCGCGCGCCGCGCTTTGGCGCATGATTCTCGCGCCCAAGCTGGGCAACGCGCTCGGCGATTATCATTGGGGCGAGTCGACCTTTGCCGAGGAAGAGATCGTGATGCACGCCAAGCGCGAGTGGCTCCCGGCCGGCTACAAAAATTGGGACGCGCTGCTGACCGCGGCGGTGCGCGCGGGGCTGGAAGACGGCCGCGCACCGGCGAACCTGGCCGCGTGGACCTACGGAAGCTGGCACACCATCGATATCGAGCACCCGCTCGAGCGGTTTCTGCCCTTCCTGGGCCACATCCTGGGCACCGGCCCCCAACCCATCGGCGGCGACTCCATCACCGTGAAACAGATCGGGAGCGACGTGGCGCCCTCGCAGCGGTTCACCATGGACTGGAGCAACGTGGACGCGTCGACGGAGAATATTGTGCTGGGCGAGAGCGGCAACCCCCTCAGCCCTTATTTCAAAGATCAGTGGCACGAGTGGTCCAACGGCACAACCTTCCCCCTGCCGTTCACGCCGGGAGCCGTGGCGGCGCAGACGCGGCATACGCTGCGGCTGCTGCCATGAAAGACCAGGGACCAGGGGACCAAGGGACCGAGGGACTAGCACGGGCCGGCGAGCCGGGGGCGCCCCAGGGTCCGATTTTGGGACCTGGGAAAGGAAGAAACTGGGCCCGCTTCCGCGGTCCCGCCCTCATCCTCTTCGCCGCGCTGGCAGCCGTCGCGCCGCAACTCATCCGCGGCAACTCCTGCGGACACGACTTCGACGTGCATCTGGTCTCCTGGCTCGATTGCGCCAATGCGTGGAAGCACGGCATCGTGTATCCGCACTGGACGCCCAGCGCCAACTGGGGCGCAGGCGAGCCGCGCTTTGTCTTTTATCCGCCGCTCACGTGGATGCTGGGCGCGGCGCTCGGCCTGGTGCTTCCCTGGAGCGCAGCGCCCATCGCGCTCACCTTTCTCATCCTCGCGGGCACGGGGCTGGCCGCGCGCGTGCTGGCGCTCGAAGCCTGTGAGGATGGCGTGGCCACGCTGGCCGGCTGCGCCGCGATCTTTTCCGGCTTCACGCTCTTCACCGCCTACGAGCGCGCCGCCTTTCCTGAGTTCATGGGCGGGGTTTCGCTTCCGCTGCTCATTCTCTTCGCTTTGCCCGACCGCAATGCAACCACGCCAACAGCTGACGTCATCCTGAGCGACGGAACGCGGAACGCCGTGAAGCGGAAGGGAGTCGAAGGACCTGCATTTCAAGCCCGGTTCGAGATGCTCCGCCGCGCTTTTGACGGCTCGACGGTGCCGCTCGCCCTTGCGCTCGGCTGCTCGTGGCTCTCGAATGCGCCGCTGGGCGTAATGGCCAGTTATCTGCTCGCCGCGCTCGCGCTGCTCTGGGCCGCGATGCGCAGGTCGTGGGCGCCGCTGCTGCGCGCCGCCGTGGCGTCGCTGCTCGGCCTGGGCATCACGGCCTTCTACTGGGTTCCCTCGGCTCTCGAGCGCAGGTGGGTCGATATCCGCCAGGCTTACGAAGACCCCGGCTACAACTTTGAGAACAACTGGGCCTTTGCCCGCCACGCCAACCCGGTTCTGGCGCTGCACGACGTGGTCCTGCACACGGCCTCGGTGATCTCCGTCACCATGATCGCGGTTGCTGTTGCCGGACTCATGGTCTGCTGGCGGCGCGGCACGCTTCCCCAGCAGAAACTCACCGGTGCGCGCATCTGGATTCCGCTGGCCGCCATTCCGCTGGTTACCCTCTTTCTTCTCTTTCCCCTCTCGCGGCCCATTTGGAATCTGCTGCCCGAATGGCGCTTCCTGCAATACCCCTGGCGCTGGATGGAGGCCGTGGAGGCGCCGATGGCCATCTTCTTTGCCGCCGCGGTGTGGCCATCAACCCGCCGCGCCCGCGTTTTCATGGCCTCGGCCTGCGCCGCGGCTTTCCTCGCAGCCACTGTCTATGCAGGCAGAGTCTTCTTTCAGGTCTGCTATCCCGAGGACACCGTGGCTTCCACGCTGGCCGATTTCCGCTCCGGCGCAGGATTCGAAGGCATGTGGGAGTACGAGCCGCCCAACGCCGACCG
>JASHUF010000433.1 GCA_030040175.1 Acidobacteriaceae bacterium | reverse complement strand
CGCTCAAGGAGATCAACAAGGTCACATTCATCGAGGCGTCGCGATGAGGCAGGGACCAGGGGACTGAGGGAGCGCGAAAGCAAGAGCGATGAATTCGATGTTCAAGAAAAATGTGGCGGGGAGCCAGCCCGGCGGGCGTCCGCCGGCGGCGGTGGAGGTCACATCGGAAGGCGTGCTGGCCGCGGTCCGCCGCACGGGATCGGATACGCGGGATACGCTGGCCTACGCGTTTGAGGCCCTGCCGCCGGGAGCCGTGGTGCCGGGAATTGAAGACGCCAACGTGCGCGCGCCGGAGGCGGTTGCGGAGGCGATCCGCTCGGCCTTGGGCGAGCTCGCGCCGCGCCATCGGGCGGTCACACTGATCATTCCGGACGCCTCGGTGCGCGTCTTCGTGCTCGACTTCGATTCCATCCCGGCCAAGGCGGAGGAGGCCATTCCCGTTCTGCGCTTCCGCCTGCGCAAGATGGTTCCTTTCGACGTGGAGCATGGCGGCGTGAGCTTCCAGATTCTCAGCCAGGACAAGGCCGAGTGCAGGGTGCTCACTGCCTTGTTGCCCGCGCCCATCCTGACTGAATACGAGGCTGCGGTGCGCGCGGCGGGCTATGAGCCGGGAGCGGTTCTGCCTTCCAGCCTGGCGGCCATCGAGACGGCCGATCAGATGGAGGCGGTGCTGGCCGTGAATCTGAGCGGGCCGGGCATGACCACGCTCATCGCCAATGGCCAGGACCTGCTGCTTTACCGCACCCTCGATCTTCCCACTGCTCCCATGGCGCGGGTCTCGGAGATTCAGCGCGGCGTGGCCGTAGCCGCTGCCTATTACGAAGACAAACTGGGTGCGCCCCCGCGCAGGATCTACTACGCAGGCAATCACGACATGCTGGAGTTCAGCTCCTGGGTGGCGGGGTCGGATATGGATGTGGTGGAGCTCGTCTCCCGGCCTGAGAGCGGAATGATGACTTCGCTGGGCCGGGAAAGCATCGCCGGTGTTGCCGGAGCACTCAAGGGTGCGCGATGAGGGTTACGGTCAATCTGGCCACGCGGCCGTTTACAGACTTAGGTCCGGCCATGAAGCGGCTGCGCATCGGCATGGGCGTGCTGGCCGGCGTTTCGCTGCTGCTGCTGCTGGGTCTGCACGCCCTGCACCGCAAGGCGGAACAAGCCCGTGCGCGGGAGCACTCGCTCGACGGCGCCATCGCCCGCATCAACAACGAGCGCCAGGGCTACCAGGCCATGATGCAAACACCCGAAAATGCGCGCTTTCTCAACCAGGTGTCGCAGTTGAACCAGCTCTTCGACGAAAAGGCATTTTCCTGGACCCTGGCGATGGAGAATCTTGAAACCGTTTTGCCCGGGGGCGTGCAGGTAACCGAAATCGAACCCGCGCGCGACAAGACGGGCCAGATTACCTTGCACCTGCGCGTGCTCGGGCCGCACGATCTGGGCGATGACCTGGTGCGCAACCTCGAGCATTCACACCGGTTCATGTCGCCCCGCATCGTGGGCGAAAATGCCGAGACCAGCAATAGCAGCTTCAATCGCCAGTTGGCGCCGGTGAGCGCTTCGAATCAGTTTGAGTTCGATCTGCTGGCCGATTACATCCCACCCACGCCGGAAGAGCGCGCCGCCATCAAAAATGCAGCCAAAGAGTCCGCGCCCGCGGCGGAAGAACCGGGAAACCGGCCTGCGGCCAATCGCCGGGTTCCGGCCGGAAAGGACGCTTCGCCGCGGCCGCCCTACACGGGCATGAGAAGCTCTGCGCCGGCTCTCAAGCCCCATCCATCCGCCTATCCATCGCGACAAGATGCGGGAAAAGCTGCGGGGCAAGGAGGTCCGCAATGAGCCCGTCCGGCAACACGGAGCGGCTCGCCGCCTGGCGCGAGCGCCTCGCCTCGCCGCTCACCTGGCATGCCGTCGGTTTTGCCGTGCTTCTCGTGGCCGCCATCGGGCTCGCCGTGCGCCTGGGCCTCGACTGGACGGCGACCGACAGCCATGCGGTGGATGTTGTGGCCGGCAAGCAGACACAGTTGAAGGCCCTCGAGCTTCAAACCGCTCCGCTGCGCGGCCTGGACAAGCGCCTCGAAAAATCGCGCGCCGCCATGGACGTGTTTTATCACCAGCGCATCCCGCCTACCTACTCCTCGATCTCCAGCCGCATTGACGATCTGGGCGTAGCCTCGGGCGTGCGCCTTTCGCGCACGCAGTATACACAGGGTGCGCCGGGATCCGATCTTACCGAAATCGACATGGACACCTCCATCAGCGGCGACTATCCGGCCATCATGCAATTCGTCAACAGCCTCGAACGCGACCCGATTTTTTTCGTGATCAAGGCAATGAATCTCACCGGGCAACAGGGCGGTCAGGTGAGCCTGCGCATGCAGGTGGCCACCTGGCTGCGGCCTGCGGACGCCGAGGCCAGCGGACTGCCGCAGACGCCGGACGAAAACCAGGAGAGCGCGGCGCCGACGCCGGCAAAGGAGGGCGAGTAGCCATGGCCCTTCAGATTGGAGCAGAGAACAAGAAGCAGGTCTACCTGCTCGTCGGCCTGTTCGTCGTCATCCTGGGGGTGGGCGGGTACGAGCTCTACAACAATCTATCCGGCCC
>JASHUF010000432.1 GCA_030040175.1 Acidobacteriaceae bacterium | reverse complement strand
AATGCCGCAAAACTCAGTGAAAAATCCCTCGAGCGCAACCCTGCCCTCTTCCGTTGCCGCCAGCAGCTCCACGCGGTTGCAGGTGGAAACGATCAGGCACTCGCTCACGCCGGGCATGCGCTGGAGCGTGCGCAGCGCCCGGGGAAGCTCCTCGCGGCCGATGGCGATGCGTTCGCGCAGCGCGATGGGCGCCGTGCGGTGGTTCACGCCGATGAGAGCAAGCGTCATAGGGGACCGAACCTGTGCACGCGGCTGAACAGATTTGCCGCCCACACTGCCATCATGACCACCAGCACGGCGCCGGAAACATAGGCGGCCTTGCGCCCGCGCAGTCCTGCGCTGCGCCGGACCAGCAGCAGAAGCACGTAAAATCCCCAGCTCAGGAACGACGCAATCACCTTGGGATCGAGAAAATACTTCGCGCCCAGGTCGGTCTCCTGCACCAGGATCACGCCGATCACCAGCCCGATGGTCATGCAGGGAAATCCGAACTCGAGCGTGGCGTGCGCAATCCGCTCCAGGGTTTCGAGGGGCGGCAGCCAGTCCAGCGGATTTTTTCCCGGCCTTGGACGGGCTTTGGTTTTGATGCGCCGTTCCTCCAGGAGATACAGCATCGAGGCAAGCAGACTGAAGGCGAGCGCCGCATAGGCCAGCATGAGCGCGACAATGTGCGCCACCAGCCAACTGGTACGCACGCCTGGGGAAGGAAAGTGATACCGGTCCGCGCCCAGCGAGGGAATCAGCACCAGAAGAAATGTGGCCGGCAGGGCAAAAATCCCCAGCGAAATGGCGTCATAGAGCCACCACACCAGGAAAAACAGCCCTGCCACCGCGAACCCCAGCAGCGACTCGATCTCGCGCGTCCCAGCGGGCATCCAGCGATGCGCTAAGGCCAGCATCTCCACCACGCTGACGAAATGGAAAAAGAAACCGAGGCCGCCCAGATGCACGCAGGCCTTGCGCCAGCGCTCGCGCCCGCCCAGCACGGCAGGAAACACGGCCACACCCGCCGCCGCGTACAGCACCGCCGCAACTCGTAGCCACAGCAAAACCATGCTCTAAACACCTTAAGGTGTTCAGGATCAGTATACTGTGATCCAAATCACCTCCGCCGCTTGTACCGGGGTGGCGACGGCCATCGCCTCCCGGAAAGCGGGACTCAAAAGAGACATTTCCCGTCTGCGGAATGAACCCGGCCGGAATTCTCGCACATGGGACACGAGATCAGGGGGACAGGGGCCGTCCCCTGTTCCCTGCTCTCTCAGTGCTTCACCCACCCATGCATCCCGGCCTGGAAGCTGCGCCGGTCGAGCCGCGGCAGCTGACGCGCAACCTTATCGGGAAAGAGCGGATGGTGCCGGGCCGCGATCAGCAGCTCGGGCACGCACCAGACGTTGTCTTCGGCCGTCATCCAGTGCAGGCGGTCGAGCCGCGCCAGGTTCACCGGCCCCGCCCAGGCGCGCAGGGTGCGCTCGCCGCGCAGGTTGTAGTAGTGCTCAAAGTAGCTGACCGCGAGCTCGCGCAGGGTGCGATAGACGGGCGCGCGAAAACGCAGCCCGGCAAAGTTGGACTTGGCGATGCCGCCCCACAGGCCGCGCTGGCGAAAGAGCGCCACCACGTGATCGTCGTCGCGCACGGCTTCGAGGTCCATGAGCAGCGGCGGATGGCCGTTGACGCGCAGCGCGGCAGCAGCCAAAAGCGCGCCTTCCAGGCAGTGGCCTTTGCGCGCGCGCAGCACGCGCTCGGGCGACCACGCCGTGTCAGCGTACTGGTAGGCCAGCGCGTCGACGAACTGTTGAATGCGCGCGGGCGTCCTGAGCGCGCGCAAGGTGCGCAGGCTCTCCGGCGAAAGGCCGAAGCTCGCGCGCCGGCCGCGTTTGGCTCCGTTGCTCGACGTTTCTCCGCGCTTCCACGGCAAAGCCGAATCTCCCCTGCGGAAATCCCGGAGATTATACAGAATGGCCTTGGCAGAGCGGAGCGGCGCCGATGCCGCGGCTACTGCTTGTGCGCGGTAAACGTGGACGTGCGGTTGGTGCGCGGGTCGGTATCGACAATGGTCATCATCTTTCCGTTCACGCTCATCTTGGAAACGTCGACCACGGTGCCGTTGCGCTTGTCTGTTTCTTCAATGGTGTGCGCATCGATCTTTTTCAGGGATACCGTATCCGCGCCGTACGAGCCTTTCATGGGAAAGTCGCCGCCATCGAGCTTGGCCGTGTAGGTTTCTCCGTTCGGCTCCGACATGGTCAGCTCGTCGCCGTTAAGCTTGAACGTGGTGATCAGCGCGTTGGCGCTCCCGCTCTCTCTTTCCACGATCCAGTTGCCGGAGGCTGCGTGCACCCCTGCGGGCGCAATCCCGGCGCGCTTGCCCGTTGCTTCAAAGGTCTCGGTCTCACTGCTGTCCATGGGGTGATCGGTGGTTTTGGCGGTGAGAACCTTGCCGTCGGCGGAGACCGTCCGGGTCTGCTCAAAGGTTACCTTACCCGCCTTCTTGGCGACGAACGAAAGCGTGTGCGGATCGACGATGGTGACGCTGAGGGTGTCATAGGCCTGGCCGGCGACGGGGTGGTCCTGGCCGTCGGCTTGCACATCGAAGGGCGTAGCGCACGAGGTGCAGTGATACCAG
>JASHUF010000431.1 GCA_030040175.1 Acidobacteriaceae bacterium | reverse complement strand
CTCCCGAAGGGTATCCGTCAGCGTGGTCACTGCATCCTGGATCACACGATCGGTTTCGCCCTTGTTTACCTCGAAGGGACGGACCTGGTAGACCAGCTCATTGATGACGTCGCCGAGATTGAGCGCGTTGAGCATGCCCATGCCGAAATCAACCGAGAATTTGAGTCCCGGCTCGCCGCTGGCGGCCTTGATGCCGTCGGTCTGCTGGAAAAGCAGAACCCGGAACCCCTCGAACCCGGAATTCTGCAGGGCGAAGCGGTACTCCGCCTCGTACATGCCAAAGCGGCACGGGCCGCAGGAACCGGCGGTGAAGAACACGTAGTTGTCGATGATCTGTTGCCGGGAAAGACCCTGCTTCTCAAGGCCTTGCAGGTAGCGCACCAGGTTGCCCACGGTGAAGTAAGTGGGGTTGCACTGGCCATTGTTGCCGTACTCCTTGCCCGCCTGGAAATCGGCCACGACCGGGGTGGGTATGTTTTCGCAGTGGTATCCACTTCCGCGAAAAACGGCTTTGATCATCTCTTCGTGCTTCCAGGTAAGGCCGCCGAAGAGAATGGTGACGCGATCGCGCTCGGTCGCCGTGAAGCCGCGCTCCACCGGCTTCTTGAATTCATGCATGCGGGCCAGTCCCGCTTCAGCCCGCAACCTCGCCCGTTCTGCGTCGATCCGGGCCTGGACCTCCATTTCGAAATCCGTCTGAACGACCTCTCGATCCAGTGTCGGCATAATCTCTCCTTTGGGAATAAGGATGAACCGCGTTGAGATTGAAAGAGACGGGGAATGCCGGCCTACATCTGCCCCTTCATTCCCTGGAATCCGTGAGCGAGCTGCTTGAAAAAATACTTGATCACACGCTGGTCGTTGTAACACCAGCCAAGGATGTGATTGAGGGTGGAGAAGCAGTGGGTCTGGCAGGTTTCCTTCTGATGATCGAGTTGCCTGGTGTCGAACTTGTGATTGCCCACGACACCCCAGTCGTAGCTGGCGGTGTACATGGGAAAGCAAGGCGCAAGCGTGCCGTCGACACGAATAATCATGGAGTTCTGGCCGGCGCGGCAGTTCCAGGGAAAGTGATTGCCCTTCATGAAGTCGACCATCTGCCAAAGACGGGCGTTGGAGTTCACCATCTTGTAGCCGGCGTCCTGCTTTTCCGTGAGCCACTGGATGGTCTCTTCCACGGCGGGCCAGTCATCCCGGGAAATATAGGTGACGTTGTTGGCGGCGTGCCTAAAATGCTCATCCTGTTCAATGAGCGGAGACTCATTGATGTGGTAATCGGTAGCAATCCCATTCTCCCGCGCAATTTCCGTCAGTTGCCGGACGTCGTCGAGATTGTTGCGGCAGATATTGATGTTGAGAAAAACCGAGTAGCCGTACCCGTACTGCTTGCGGACCAGGTAATCGAACTGCTTGCGGATTGGCGCCAGAGCCTTGGGCAGGCCCTCCTTGATATCGACCGCGTCCACGGCAATGTTGAACGTCGACATCCCGGCATCCGCAAGTTTGTCAATCACATCCGTGCGCAGAAGCCGCGCGTTGGTGGGCAGGTAAATCCAGAAGTCTTTCTTGGCGGCGTAATGCGTAATGCGATGAATAAAGTCGGGGCGGAGCAGCGGTTCGCCGCCCATAAAGGCGAGCACGCGACAACCCGTGCCGTGCAGCCAGTCAACGGAGCGCTTGGCCGTATCCTCGGTCATGCCTTTGACTTTGTTGTCAAAGGCCCAGCAGTAGTGGCAATCGAGATTGCACTTGAACTCGGTAAAGAGGTAGGCGATCAGGGGATGGAAATCGCCCGCGGTGACGCGGGAGCGAATGTAGGGAAACAGCCAGCCTTGCATGGTGTGGTAGACCTGGCCGGCAGTCCAGCGCCGTTTCTCCGGCGGCCGCCAGCCATCGTCATCCGCAATCGGCCCCAGCAACTCCGGCCGCTCGGGAAAAACCGGGTCAGGGAATCGCTGGGAAACCCCAAGTGGCTGAAATTCAGTGCGTTCGTTGGAAGGTCTGGTTAGTAGTTGGTGCAGCGGCACATCCAGACGAAACGCCGACCTCTGCTCCTCTTGCGCCTGATGCATGGGGAAGATCTCCGCGTTTGAAGTTGAAATCTTGCCATGGTTGCATTCGACACTTGCATATCGATGGAGAGCGGGGAAATGGTCACCAAACCCGGACCCTGCGCTCAGTGCGCCCAGTCGCTTCCCCTGGGCCACTTCGCCTTCCGAGCTTTTGAAGCGTAAGATGCATCTCAGCTTTTGGGGTTTCGCATTTTTTTGCTGCCCCGGCAACTCAAACGGCCCGATCCGCGTGAGAGTTGAGGCCGATGCCCAAACAGATCAACGATTGCCCGGTCCGGCTGGCTTCGGTTCTTCGAAGACGATTGTTCCGCGCACCTGGGCCCAAGCCCGCTCCCGGCAGGAATCTCCTGAAGGGGGAAGTACCTGCAACCGGAAAAGTCTCCCCCTATCTGCTGGTGGGGTGAGGCTATCGCGTCTATCCGATTGAAGGGGACGCGTCCATTCAGGAGCGCGATCGGGGCGAGATGACTCCCCAGTTCAAAGAAGGTCAGGACAGCACCATCAGGCCGGCGCGGAGTTTCTTGAGTTTTGCCGCGGAGAGTTGGCGTTCAATTTCAGCGTGGGTGCTCTGCCAGATGGGCGCGGCGCGGGCAAGCAGACCCCTGCCCCGCGCGGTGAGAATGAGAGTACGGTTGCGGCGATCATTCCGATCGCGGGCAACGCGGACAAGGCCGCGGCGCTCGAGTGGTTTAAGGGCCGCGGTGAGTGTGGTGCGGTCCATGGCCAGCAGGCTGGCCACCGCCCCCATGGGCGGCGGCTGAGGCCGGTTCAGCGACATGAGCAGGGAAAACTGCCCGTTGGTGAGCCCCAGGGGGCGGAAGGCCTCGTCGAAACGGCGGGCCAGGGCGCGAGCCGCGCGCTGCACGTGGAGACAAAGACAGTGGTCCCGGACAAGCAGCGTGGTGGAGTAGGGGAGCGCATTTTCGCTTGACACGGGATGAGATTAGTTGATATCAACGTATTCGTCAAGCCTCGGTCCGGCTTCCCCTGCGCCGGGGTTTAACCCGGGCTCCCAAGCTGGAGATCCCCAAGATGGCCTTCCTCCGCGATCTCAAATTCGCCCTGCGCTCGCTGGCGCGTGTCCCCGCTTTGTGGTTCACCGTTGCCCTCACCCTTGCCCTGGGCATCGGGGCCAACGCCGCCATCTTCAGCGTGGTCCGCACCGTGCTGCTGCGGCCGTTGGCGAACCGCGACGAGAGCCAGCTTTTGTATCTGCGGCAGAGCGCGCCGGGCATCGGCGTAGCCAACGCCACCTTCTCTATCCCTGAGATTCACGACATCGGCGCCAACCTGAAGACCATCACCCAGCTGGGCACCTTTTCTGAGATCGGCTTCACGATCGTCGGCCTGGGGACACCGCGGGAGATTCCGGCCGGCGTGGTGGATGGAAATTACTTTCAGGTGATGGGCCTCAGCCCGGTGCGGGGCCGGCTGCTGACGCCGGCCGACGATGGACCGAACGCGCCCGGGGCTATCGTACTCACCTACAAGTTCTGGCGCGACTCGCTGCACTCCGATCCCAGCGTGATCGGCAAGGTGGTGAGGCTCGAGAGCATCAGCGGTGCGCGGTCGGCGACGGTGGTCGGCGTGCTTGAGCCGTCAGTCCCGTACCCGGTGGCCACCGAGATCATCGCCAACGTGGTAACCAGCCCGCATCATCTCTCGGCCACCATGGTGCAGGGGCGCGAACACCGGATGACCGAGGTGTTCGGGCGGCTGGCGCCGGACGCCACGCTCGCACAGGCACGCGCCGAGCTGAACGCTGTGTACTCGGCAATGACCCAGGCGCATCCCGAGATTTATAAGCCCGAAGATCACTTCATGATCAGCGTGACGCGCATGCACGACCAGATCAATGCGCGCGCGAATACGATTCTGTGGATCCTGTTCGCGGCTTCGGGCCTGCTCTTTGTGATCGCCAGTTCGAACGTGGCCAACCTGGTGCTGGCGCGCACGGTGCGGCGCGAGCCGGAACTGGCCATTCGCGCGGCACTCGGCGCCAGCGCGCCGGTGCTGCGCCGCAGCCTGCTGGCTGAAAGCGCCGTGCTTTGCGGCAGCGGTGCGGCGGCGGCGGTGTTGCTGGCAGTGCCGATGGTTAAGGTGCTGGGCCACTATGCGCAGCGCTTCTCCGTGCGCGCGGCCGATCTTACGCTCGACTCAAGCCTGCTGTGGTTCGGCGCCGCGCTGGCCATGGCGGCTTCGTTCTTTCTTGCATATATTCCGCGGCTGCCGTCTCCCGATACGCCGGGGAACAGCCTGGCTGGGCGAGGGACGAGCGCCGCAGGCTCCAGCAAGCGCAAGCTGCGCCTCTTTGCCGTCACCCAGATTGCTGCGTCGTTCCTTTTGCTCACCGGCGCCTGCGTGCTGCTGAAGACGCTTTACGTGCTGGAGCAGACGCGCCCGCCGTTCGACTCGGCCAATGTGCTGGCCGTGAATTTGCCCGTCATGAGCTACGGCAAGACCGACGCGCAGGTGGAGGAATTCTATCGCGAGATCAAAGAACGCGTCAGCACCCTGCCGGGCGTGGAGCAGGTTGCGGAGGGGTTCACCGTTCCCTGGCGCAGCGACCAGGCGAGCGACATCAGCTTCACATTCGCCGCGCAGGGGGCGCACCGCCAGCAGGATGGCAAAGACGAGTTCCGCGCGCAGTTCCGCTCCGTATCGCCGGGGTTCTTTGCCACACTGGGTGTTCCGATACTCGAAGGGCGCGACTTTAACGACGGCGACAAGGAGGGCAACGAGCGGGTGGTGATCGTGAGCCAGAGCCTGGCGCAGATGCTCTATCCCGGACAGGACGCGGTGAATCACACGATGTGGTGGACCG
>JASHUF010000430.1 GCA_030040175.1 Acidobacteriaceae bacterium | reverse complement strand
GACGGTCTTCGAGCCGGCTGCCGGGGACAAAAAACGCGCTCAGCACCACCGGGCCAAGCGACAGGATGCTCAGGAAAAACGAGAGCGCCTTGGCGATATCGAGCAGCATGGCCGACTCCCGCCGAATCCGGGCCGCGAAGCGCCGCCTCTTGCGCGCGAGTTCCGCAGCCCCGGCGATTCCCGATTGCATTTTAACGCTTGAGTCAAGCGCCGATTACTTGAGATCGCGCCAGTTGGGTCCAAAGGCGAGGTCGGCGACCAGGGGCACGCTTAGCTTGACCACGCCCTCCATCTCCGCGCGCACCAGCGCGCCCACTTCCGCGGTTTCCTCGAACGGCACTTCGAAGAGCAGCTCGTCGTGCACCTGCAGGACCATGCGCGTCTTCAATCGGCGTTCGGCCAACTTGCGGTCGAGCGCGATCATCGCCAGCTTGATGAGATCCGCCGCGGTTCCCTGGAGCGGCGTGTTGACGGCGGTGCGCTCGGCAAAGCCGCGCTGGTTAGGGTTGCGGCTCTCGATGTCCGGGATGGGCCGCAGCCGCCCGAACATCGTGCGTACAAGCCCATTCCTCCGCGTTTGCTCGAGCGTCTTTTCGATGAATGCTTTCACCCCGGCGTAGCGCGCAAAATAGCGGTCGATGTAAGCCTTCGCCTCTGCCTGCGGAATGCCGAGCTGGCTGCCGAGCCCAAACGCCGAAATCCCGTACACGATGCCGAAGTTTACAGCCTTGGCGCGGTTGCGCGTCTCCTTGTCCATCCCTTCGATGGGCACGCCGAAGACCTCGCTCGCCGTGAGCGTGTGAATGTCGATCTCCTCGGCGTAGGCGCGCTTGAGCAGCTCGTCGCCGCTGAAGTGCGCCAGAAGCCGCAGCTCGATCTGCGAGTAATCCGCGGAGAGCAGTTGCGTCCCCGGCTGCGCCGTGAACGCCGCGCGAATCTCGCGGCCGAGTTCGGTACGCACGGGAATGTTCTGCAGATTCGGGTTCACGCTCGACAGCCTTCCCGTAGCCGTGGCCGCGGCCTGAAAGGTGGTATGCACACGCGAATCGGCATCGGCAAGCAGCGGCAGCGCATCAATGTAATTCGATTTGAGCTTGGCCAAATGCCGGTACTCGAGCACCAGCTTGGGCACCTCGTGCTTTTCGGCAAGCTGCTCCAGCACATCCTGCGCCGTAGAGATCGCCTTGCCTTTGCCGCGCACCACCGGCGCCGGCAATCCCAGGTGCGTGAACAGCACTACGCCGAGCTGCTTGGGGGAATTGATGTTGAACCGCTGCCCGGCCAGCTCGAAGATGCGCTCGCCCACGCGGACTATCTCGCCGCCAAACTTCTCCGAAAGTCCGCTCAACGCAGTTGGGTCGATGCGCACGCCGGCCTGCTCCATGCGAAAAAGCACCGGCGCAAGCGGCAAGTCGATCTCGCGATACGCGCGCTCCACGCCTGCTTTTTCCACTTCGCTCATGAGCGCCGGCGTCAGCGCCGCGATCGCCGCCGCGCTGGCCGGGGGCGTGGCCGGCGGAGCCTGGTTGTGCCGTGCAGCCACGTCGGCCAGCGCCTGCGTGGCGTGCGTGGGATTCAGTGCATAGCTGAGCAGCATGGTGTCATCCAACGCGCCCCGCAAGGCTATGCCATGGTCCGCCAGGATATGCAGCGCCTGCTTCACGTCGTGCGTGCGCTTGGGCACCGCCTTGTCTTCGAGCAGCGCGCGCAGCTCCGGGGTGAGGCCGATCTTCAGCGCTAGGGCCTCGTCGGCGCACACGCCCGCACAGGAGCTCGCGTGCTTTTGAGCCGCTTCCGCCACGTCGAGCAATGACAGCGGCGCCGGCACCTCACCCTCCTCTTCTTCCTCGATGGTCGAAGCCTCCGCCGCCTCCAGCGCAAACGCAAACCCAACCCTGCGCGCAGCCGCATAGAATGCGGCTATTTGCTCGGGGCTCGGCTCGTCGATCAACTCCACTTGCGGCGCGGTTGCGGAGCGCGCCAGTTCCTTGAGCATCGACGTGAACTCAAGCTCGGTGTACAGCTCGCGGCACGCCTCCACGTCCGGCGGCTGCGTCTCCAGCGCGCTCAGCTCCAGCGGCAGGGGCACATGGCTGTCGATCGTGACCAGTTCCTTCGAGAGCAGCACGGCGGCGCGGTTCTGCTCCAGTGACTCGCGGTAGGTTTTGCGCTTCACTTCCGCGGCGCGATCCAAGACCGCCTCCACGCTGCCGAACTCTTGGATCAGATCCACGCTGCCCTTGTCGCCGATGCCCGGCGCGCCGGGAATGTTGTCCACCAAGTCGCCGCGCAGCGCCATCACGTCCACCACTTTTTCCGGAGGAACGCCCAGCGTGGCCTCGACGCCCGCGGGATCGAGAATCAGGTTGTCCTTCTGCGGATTCAGAATCTTCACCTGGCGCGTCACCAGCTGCATCATGTCCTTGTCGCCGGAGACGATGAATACCTCATGCCCGCGTTCCGCGGCTTCGCGCGCCAGCGTGCCGATCACGTCGTCGGCCTCGAAGCCCACGGCTTCGAGAATGGGAATGCGCAGCGCTTCGAGCGACCGGCGAATGTAAGGAATCTGCCGCCGCAGATCGTCGGGCATGGAAGAACGGTTGGCTTTGTAGCCCTCGTAGCTCACGTCTTCAAAGCTCTGCGTCTTCGCGTTCCACTTGCGCAGCGCGCCCATCGTCCGCGCGCGCTCGTCGCGAAAAACTTCGCCGCTGGGATCGAAGACCGCCGCGAAATACTGCGGTGCAAAATCCTGGCGCAGCTTCTTGATCATGTTCACGAAGACGTAGGTCGCCGCCGTCGGCAATCCCGAGCGCGTGGACATGGGCCGGCTGCGCTGCATTGCGTGATACGCGCGGAAGATGAAGCTCATCGCGTCCAGCAAAAAGACGGGGGGCTTAGCTGAGTCCGTCATCGCTATGGAGTCTATCAGCCAGGCCGATCGCCGCCGCGCGAGGAAAGGACGCTAGTTGAATCCAATCCGTCGAGCCGGCTTCGTCGCCGGCATGGTGAGCCCCCGGATCGCCCGGATGATCTCGTCGAGATTCCTGTCGTGGGTTTCCAGCCGTTGCTCCAGCTCGGCAAGCTTGG
>JASHUF010000046.1 GCA_030040175.1 Acidobacteriaceae bacterium | reverse complement strand
GAAGACGAGATTCCAAATCTCTACGTAGCGCGAATCATCTTGTCCGAACGGAAGATCTAGAGGTTCGAGATTTGGGCCGATCGTTTCTGAGGCCTCGATTCCCATGTCATAAAAAATCTCCGAGCACGGGCCGCAGGGGCCGGTTTCGCCCATCTGCCAGAAGTTGTCCTTCAAGCCGTACTCGCCGATGCGCTCCTTGGGCACGCCTACTTCCAGCCAGTACCGCTCGGCTTCGTCGTCGCGGGGAACGTCGGCCGTGCCTTCGAAGATGGTCACGTAGAGCCGGTCCTTGGGGATGCCGAACCACTCTTCGCTCGTCACCACCTCCCACGCGAAGCGGATGGCATCGCGCTTGAAGTAGTCGCCGAAGGAAAAATTGCCCAGCATCTCAAAGAAGGTGTGATGGCGGCGCGTGAAGCCCACGTTTTCAAGGTCGTTGTGCTTGCCGCCGGCGCGCACGCATTTTTGTGAGGTGGTGGCGCGCGCGTAGTCGCGCTTCTCCGCGCCCAGGAAGAGATCCTTGAACTGGTTCATGCCTGCATTGGTGAACAGCAGCGTGGGGTCGTTCAAAGGCACAAGCGAGGAGGAGTGCACGCGGCGGTGCCCCTTGGACTCGAAAAAGCGCAAGAAAAGCTCGCGGATCTCGTTTCCCGTGCGGGATTGCATGGCTATTTCAGTGTAAAGGCACGCGGGCGCTTCGCTCCACGGCAAAGGGCGCGCGCGCCGATTGTCCAGGGAACGTTTCCTGCATGAGAGGTGAAAGGCAACTGCAGATTCTTCGCTTACCACCCCCAAGCTTCAGCCCCAATGACGAAAATCCGTCATTGGGGACCCCCGCAAGGACGCTTGGGACCCCGGTGCGCTCAGAATGACATTCGCTAAGGACATCCGCGATTTTGTTAGGTAATTTGAGAGCCAAAACACTAGAACTGGTTGCATAAATATCCCGGGGTTACTGAAGAACGCCCCTCAGGGGCTGAAGCCCCCATGTTAATGCGGCTTTCACGGCCCGGCTGAAGCCGTGCCTTTGTTACAAAGCTCCCAGGGTTTCGTTCGCTGCGGCGAACTCCATCCCGGGCTATTCTCCGGCATCCCTCCGGGATGTCGATTGCGATCCCGGGGAGTCGTGCCCTTTCAAAACCGGGCCCGCGCGCCGAGGGCTCTAATAGAAGAGGTATTTCCGCCAGCGATCGTCGCTGCGGCCCAGCATGCGCATGATCTGGCGGCTGGTGTGCAGCGAAAAGGGCCGCGGCTCGCGCAGGAGGATCATGTCCTCGATCTCGCTCAGCATGCGGTTGCCCTTGTGCCGGTTGCAGGCATGGCAGCAGGCGACGAGATTCTCCCAGGTGGAGCTGCCCCCGCGCGAGCGCGGCACCACGTGATCGAGCGTGAGCTCGCTGGGCGGTAGCGCCTCGCCGCAATACTGGCAGGTATTGCGGTCGCGCAGCAGGATGTTCTTGCGCGAGAGCGCCCGCGTCTGGTGGGGAATGCGGCGGTACTCGAGCAGGCGGATGACCGAAGGCATGGGGATGCGGCTGCGCTGCGCGTGCAGCATCAGCCCGTGCTCTTCCTCCGTGCGCGCAATGCCCTTGAGCACCAGCACCAGCGCGCGCCGCGCACCACATATATTGATAGGCTCATAGGATGCGTTCAGCACCAGCACCGGCATCTGCAGGATGTGGCTCGACTGGAACGCATGCTGCCCCGCGCCGTGCTCGACGGCAAGCGCAGCCGCCTTGCTGATCGCCTTCTGCTTACGGACATGGATCATGGCTTTTCCCAGCGACATTCTATTTCCTCGGCGAAATGCGTCTCCTCTTGCTTAAGAAACCGGGCTCGCAGAAACCTGCTGCGCAGGCAACAGACCTGCTTGCCCAATTGCGGCCGTCCCATCCTGAAAACTTGTGCCGTTGCCCGCTTCCCGCTCCACCGCTTCATACGCGGCATGTCCTTCGCGCCGCGCCCGGGCCAGCGTTGCCACCCAGACGTTGGCTGCGCCGGCCTTTCTGAGCGCCTGCGCTGCTGCGCGCGCCGTTGCGCCGGTGGTCATGATGTCGTCGATCACCAGCACGTTCTTTCCAGCAACTCCGGCCCGATCCGGAACCGAAAACGCGGCACGCACATTCAACCGCCGTTGCCGCGGCGTCAGTCCCGCCTGGCTCTCGGTGGGGCGCACACGCAGCAGCGCGTTTGGCTCGAGCCTCAGCCGCCACTGCGGATGGCTTTTGCGCAAGCAAGCGAGCGCCTGTACTGCGAGCGCGCGGGCCTGGTTGAACCCGCGCTGCGCTTGTTTTCTCTTGTGCAGCGGCACGGGAATCACCAGCAATCCTTGCGGGGTTTCGGGGGCAAGCTGCGCCATGGATGCGGCGAGCATCCGTCCCAGTCCTCGCGCAGCCGGATACAGCCGGTCATACTTGAGCGCGTGAATCGCATCCTTCAACCGGCCGCGATACAGGCCGTACGCAACCGCGCGCGCAAACGGCGGCGGCGCTAAACGGCACGCCCGGCACTCTCCCGCTTCCGCGGATGCATCGATCGCGTCGCCGCAGCGCGCGCAACCGCCGGCGCCGCTGAGCGCGGGCAT